>JAJRTP010000044.1 GCA_024278255.1 Chloroflexota bacterium
TCACGGGGCCGTCGAGAGTGAACGGCCGTCGGAAATAAACGTACCGGTTCTTCTCTTCATCTGGCGAGTGTACCGGCGCGCCAAAAGGAATCGCCCCCAAATGCCGCTGCCGCCAAATCCATTCCGCTCGCCGCTTACATTCAGTCATTGGTTCTCCAGGAATGGAACCGCGGATAGGACGGATTAGATGGATTTTCACGGATTTTTCTTTTGCTTATCCGTGTGAATCCGCTCGCTCCATACCATCCGTGTGCCTATCCATCTTTAATGAATATTTACTCAAAATTGCCCCGTCATATCTGGACGAATTAACAATACCGAATACAATGAAGCCAACTTTGCTGCAAAACTTGATAAAAAATCTGTGTAATCTGCGTAATCTGTGGTTCAACAAAGTTTAACGCCTGAGAGGTATTTATGCACTCTGCATCTCCAGCTCCCCAATTTGACCCGACCCCGGCCCGGCACAAGTTCGGCTTTTTTCTGGCTGCCCCGGTAACGGCCGTACTCCTCATCCTCGTTCTCTCCGCCGTCCTGATTGCCAACTACCAGAGCCGCCACCAGGGACGCATTTTTACCGGCGTCATGGTGGGAGATGTGGACGTCAGCCAGATGGATCGGGTGACGGCGGAGGAAGCGGTGGCCGAAGCTGTGGCCTATACCTACGCCGAAACCATCACCCTGACCGACCCCACCTCTGGACGGCAGTGGCAGTTGACCCCGGCCGACGTGGGGTTGGCCGTGGACGTACCGGCGACAGTGGAAGCAGCTTACCAGACAGGACGCAGCGGCGGGCCGTTACAGCGGGTGCGGGATATGTTTAACGGCTGGTATTACGGCCGTACCCTGGCCCCGGTCATAGTGCTGGATGAAGGTAAACTGAATGAAAAGCTGGCGGAGATTGCCGCAGAAGTTAACCAACCGGCGATCAATGCGGCAGTGGAAGTGGAGGGGGATACGGCCGTGTATACTCCCGGCCAATCCGGTCGTGCCCTGAGCGTAGCCGATGCCCGCGCCCGCCTCCTGCCCGTCCTCACCAGCTTGCAGCCCGCCCAAATCGAACTCCTGGTCAACCAGACCGCCCCGGCCATTTACGACGACGCACCCGGCGCGGAACGCATCCAGCGCATTATTGACGGCGGTCCCATCACCTTTTATTTGCCGGAACCGCTGGACAGTGAAGATTTGGCCCCCGTCGCCCTGCCGCCGGAGCAGTTGCGTCAATGGCTGCGCGTAGAGGTGATGGAACAGGCAGACGGCTCGCTGGCGCACAATGTCTTTTTGGATGAGAACGCCGCCCGGCAATGGCTGGCCCAATACGCCGAGCAGATTTACCGGGAACCGGTCAACGCCCGTTTTTACTTTGACGACGCCACGCAGGAACTGGTATTGGTGTCGCCGCACATTAACGGCCGTGAACTGGACGTCGAAGCCACCCTACAGCAACTAAAATCCCAGGTCGAAACCCCCAACCGCTCCGTCCCCTTCATCGTCAACGACATCGTGCCCACCGTCAACGCCAACGCCACGGCCGCCGAACTGGGCATCACCGAACTGATCAGCGAGGCCACCACCTGGTTCTACGGATCCTCCGACGCCCGCAAACGGAACATCTCCCGCTCGGCGGCCAACTTTTACGGCATCGTCATCGCCCCCGGCGAAGAGTTCTCCTACAACAAATACCTGGGCACCATCTCCGAAGACGACGGCTACGAGGAAGGGTTGATTATTGTCGGCGGGCAAACGATCAAAGGCATCGGCGGCGGCGTTTGCCAGGTGAGCACCACCGTCTTCCAGACCGTCTTTTGGGCCGGTTTCCCTGTGACGGAACGGTGGGAACACGGCTACATGCTGGGCTACTACAACGACGGCGAAGGCCCCGGCATGGACGCTACGGTCTACTCCCCCATTGTGGATTTCAAATTTATCAACAACACCCCCTATCACCTGCTCATCGAAAATTATTACAACGAGGAAGAGGAGTCCATCACCTTCAAATTCTACTCCACCAGCCTGGGCCGCACGGTAGAAAAAGAAGGCCCCGTCTTTGAAGACATCGTGCCCGCCCCTGGCCGGGAAGAGGACGTGTGGACGCTGGACGAGGAGATGGAACCGGGCACAGTGCGCCAGATTGACTGGGCCACCGAAGGCGCCCGCGTCACTGTCGGCCGCACCGTCTTCAACGCCGACGGCGAAGTCATCCTCCAGGAAGATTTTGTCAGCAACTACATCCCCTGGCCCAACGGCTACATGTACGGCCCCGGCGTGGACGCCCCCGATTACTCCATTCCGCTGGAAGATTAGCCTGGGTGAGACCAACGAATAGAGGAACAAACGAAAAAAACCCGCTGCAAGCTTCATGACCAGCATTACCACAGGCAGCGAGGTTCTTTTATATGCGCCCAATCATGGATTTGAACCCAATGATCGGCCGGGAACAGGCTGCGCCGTCTTTCTGCAAGGACGCTTCGCATCCATACCTGCTGTAAAGACAGGTCGCCAGCCTCGGCCCGCATCTGTCGCCGCGAGGAACCGCGGCCACCACACGGCGCATTGCCGGCCGGCAGCCCGAAAGTCGTGGGAGACCGCCCGAAACCCGTTGTTGTTGTTCGAGTTGTTCGGGTTGTTCCTGTTGCGA
>JAJRTP010000584.1 GCA_024278255.1 Chloroflexota bacterium
ACACCACCTGGTCAGATGGCAAACTGAGCGTTTTGCAGATGGCGACGGCCGCCAAAGAACGGGGCTACCAATACATCGCCATCACCGATCATTCCGCCAGCCTGGGCATTGCCCACGGCCTGTCAGTGGAACGGCTGCACCAGCAAGCAGAGAAAATCCGTCAGGCCAACGAAGCGTTGGGAGCGGAGTTTCGCATCCTGCACGGCACAGAAATGGAAATCAAGGCGGACGGCACGCTGGATTACCCGGATGAGGTGTTGGCGGAACTGGATTTTGTCATTGCCGCTTTGCACGTCAGCCTGAAGCAGCCGCGGGAACAGGTGACGCAGCGCATTCTGAACGCCATTCACAACCCGCACGTGGACATGATCGCCCATCCCACCGGCCGCCTGATTGGGGAACGGCCGCCGGCCGACCTGGACATGGAGGCCATCCTGCAAGCGGCCGCCGAGACCGGAACCATCCTGGAAGTGAACGCCAATCCCCACCGCCTGGACCTGAAAGATATTTATGTACGCCGCGCGATGGAATTAGGTGTTAAAATAGCCATCAACACAGATGCCCACAATGCTGATCAATTTGACCTGCTGCATTTTGGCGTAGGCACGGCACAGCGCGGTTGGGCTACGGCCGTCAACGTCATCAACACCTGGCCTTTGGCGCAGCTTTTGGCCTACTTGCGAGAAAAATCATGAGTCTTGGCACTACCAGCGTTTTCCGCAGAGTCTTTGTCGGTCTGGAACCGGAGACCCTGGAACAACTGCGCACCGTTGCCCAACGTAGTAGCTACCCGCCCAAAACTGTCTTATGCCGCGAAGGGGAAACGCAGCGGACTTTCTACGTGGTGGTCGAGGGGCGCGTCATCGTCACCCGAAACCAGAATGGGGAAGAACAACTGCTCAACATGGTAGGGCCGGGCGGTTATTTTGGCGAGATGGGCCTGATTGACGACCAGCCGCGCATGGCCACCGTCACCACCCTCACCCCGACCACGGTTCTGGAACTAACCAAAAAATCCTTTGACCGCATCCTGGAAGACAGCCCCGTATTGGCCCATTCCCTGATGCACAACGTCCTGAAAGTGTCCCGCCGCAACGACAAATGGCTCATTGATGAACTGCATAATAAAAATGAAGACCTGGAAAAAGCGTATCTTGATCTAAAGACTGCTCAAGCCCAACTGGTGGAACAAAAACGGCTGGAAAAAGAGTTGGAACTGGCAGCCGAGGTACAGCGCAGTCTGCTGCCCAAGCATTTACCCAGCTACCCACGTTACAAGTTTGCCGCTTATCTGGAACCGGCGCGGCTGGTGGGCGGTGATTTTTATGATGTGATGGAACTGGATGAGGAACACGTCGGCATTCTCATTGCTGATGTGGCCGACAAGGGGTTCCATGCGGCTCTGTTTATGGCCGTCACCCGCACAATGTTTTGGCAGGCAGCCCATCTTTCCCGCTCCCCGGCTCAGGTGGCGTTGACTGTTCACCAGGGTTTGTTTCAGGTGACGACGCAGGACGACATTTTTCTGACAGCCTTCTATGGTGTGCTGTACCGGCCCAGCGGCCGTCTGACGTATGTGCGGGCGGCCCATGATCGGCCTTTGTTATACCGGCCGGGGGAAGGGGTGCAGGCGTTAACGGGAGACGGCCGTTTCCTGGGCATCTTACCCGACCTGTCACTGGAAGAACATACCATCCACTTGCAAGCCAACGACCGTCTCATCCTGTTCAGCGACGGCCTGCCGGACGCTTTTAATATGGCGGAAGAACAGTACGGCAATGAGCGGCTGGTTCAGGCTGTGCAAAGAGGCGGTCATTTATCCGCACCCGATTTGGTACGCCATCTGGCAGATGACGTAGCCTATTGGCAGCAGGATGCGCCCGCCTTTGACGATCTCACGTTACTTGTTTTGGAGGTAAACTGAATCCGTATTGCGTATTGCGTATTGCGTAGACCTTGACGCAATACGCAATACGCAATACGCATCACGTTCTATGGCTCGTTACGAAATCCCCCCCGACCCCCGCGATCCTAATGAAAAACGGCCGCGCCGGATGCGCCGCGACTCGCAAGACCCGATTCCCTGGAAATACCTGGGGATGGGCCTTGTGGTAACGGTGGTGGGCATTGTCATCGCCCTGGCCATTGTGCGGGCTTTGCTGGCCCGGCCGCCGTTAAACGTCTCACCGGTAGAGCCGACGATTATTGTCCTGACAGCCCCGCCCAGCCCTATCCCGTCACCCACACGCAATATCACCACGCCAACGCCCATCCCCACTTTCACGCCGGTACCGACGCCGGATACGGCCGTAGCTCCCGAAGAAGTCACCGTCGGCTATTACGCCGTCGTGGCCAACACCGACGGCGTCGGCGTCAGCGTGCGCGGCGGCCCCAGCACCAGCAACACCCTCATCACTGTGGCCGACGAAGGCAGCATCATGCTCGTTCTGGACGGCCCCGAATCGGCCAACACCTTCCTCTGGTGGCAGGTGCGCCTGGAAGACGGTACGGAAGGCTGGGTTGCCGGGCAGTTTTTGGAACCGGCGGCGAAGCCGTAGTTTTCAGTGTTCAGCGGGCAGTTTTCAGTGTTCAGTAGTATGGCAAAGTCGCTGAATTGCATACCACGCTGTCATCCTTCACATCGCAAAAGCATGATATAATGCGTTATGGAATTGCCAAACAGTGACAAGTGTCAAGTACCTGAAGCAAAAATAACAGGCTATTTGCTCTCACTGACACACGAAGACGGCCGTACTAAAGTCACTTTCTTGATAACAGCTTATCCGCTGCGAAGGAAATAATGATACAAGAACTTGATCGCGTTATCCTGACAACCGATATGCCTGAGTACCATCTCAAAAAGGGTGATATTGGCACAGTTGTGCTTGTTCATGGTAAAAACGAGGGATTTGAAGCGGAGTTTGTCAGCCTGGATGGTTAAACTGTAGCTGTAGTATCTCTTTACGCTAATCAAGTGCGCCCCATTGGCCGCCGTGATATTGCCCACGCCCGTCCGCTTGGCCTTGCCGCTTAATCAGGAGCTACTCGCATTTTGACCCTCGAAGAACGCATTGCCCAATTACGCGACGAAATTAATTATCACCGTTACCGCTACTACGTGCTGAATGCACCCGTCATCAGCGACGCGGAATTTGACCGGCTGTACCAGGAGTTGGTTGACCTCGAAGCAGCCCACCCGGAACTGATCACGCCGGATTCACCCACGCAGCGGGCCGGGGCGGAACCGCTGGACGCTTTTGAGAAGGTGACGCACCCCGCGCCCATCCTCAGTCTGGCAAATACGTTTGACGTGGCGGGCTTGTATGCCTGGCGCAAACGTATCGCCCGCCATCTGCCGGACCCGGAGATGCAGTTAGATTA
>JAJRTP010000585.1 GCA_024278255.1 Chloroflexota bacterium
ATTTTATCGCCTGTTATTACATTTTTTGTTGTTTTTTCAGGCATTCTAAACAGTTTTTGCGACCATTATTGTCGCATGGACATAGCGCAAAACGGAATTTTTGCGAACGAGTATTATAGTGATGTTATTCTATTTTGTCAACTGTCTGTAGATGGAGACGATTTTTTCTCCGGCACTGTGCCAATTATACTCCCGGATTGCCCGCTGCCGTAACTGCTGTCCCAAAGATTGTCGCCGCTGGGGATCATGCAGCAGATCAACGAGGCAGCGGGTGAAGGCGTCTACATCGCCTGTGGGGGCATACACACCTAAATCACCCAAATACTCGCGGTGAACGGGTGAATCGTAAGCCACCACCGGCTGGGCCAGCGCCATGTAGTTGAGCAGTTTGCCACTGCCCTCCGTGTTGGACATTTTGGGCGCTACAGAAATATCACCCAAAGCCAGATAAGCCGGGGCGTCCCGGTATTCTACTTTGCCGGTGAAAGTAACACGATCAGCCACGCCATAATCAGCCGCCATCTGCCGGTAATGGACAACACTGGGATAACCCATAATCAGGAAATGAGCTTTTTCACCGGTCTCTTTCAGCCGGGCGGCGGCCTGGATGAGGTGGGGGATCCCCTGGTAATCGGTGAGCAAGCCCAGGTAAGAAATAACGAGGCGATCCGGGGGGATACCCAGGCGCTGTTTGAGAGCCAGTTTGTCAGCCTCGCTGAATTTCTCCGGGTTAAAGCGGTCGGGGTCGGCACAATCCGGTAAGGCGTGCAGGCGGTCGGGCGGCACGTGGAAATCATCTTGCAAGAGGCGGCTGGCTTTGACGGAGCTGGTGAGGATGGCGTCGGGCATCTTGTCTATGCGTTTTTCCAGACTGTAGGCCCATTGGTAGGCACGGCCGTTCACATCCAAAAAGTTATGATCCGCCATCTCCGCCGTCAGGCTGCCCTGAAAATCAAAAACCAGCGGTTTACGCAGCAGTTTCGCCAGCGCACCGCCAATCAAGGCTCCCTCGTGCATGTGTCCGTGAATAATGTCCGGCTTGTAACGCAGAGCTTCCACGAGAGATTGCCAGGCCAGGTAAATGTCAAAAGCCAATTTGTGCCGGGAAGAACCGACTTCGTAATCGGTGTGCCAGGGCAAAGGGGCAGTGCGACGGATGTCCAGGCCAGGCATATCGCTGCCTTTATAATAGGTAACGATAGCCACTTCATGCCCCATATTCTGCAAAGTACGGGTTTCTTCCAGAATGCGGATATGCCCGCCATAATCGCTGAAAAAGGAGGTAGGGGCGATCATCAGGATGCGCAACGGCCGTAAACCAGCCACATCTTCAACCGTGTTGCGTATTGCGTATTGCGTATTGCGTAGTTTTACTTCCAACTCGCTCTCATCCACCGCTCACCGCTCACCGATTACCGTTCACCGTTTTTCCGGGACGAGCCAGTCACAAAACCGCCCAACATCCGTTCCGAAAAGGAGCGATGTTGTACATCAGTCGTTTCCCGTTCATCCCATTCATTCCGCTCCCGCAGCGCCAGCCAGCCGAAACGCTCATCGCCCAATTCTTTCAAATAGAGGGTGAACATCTCCAAATCACCTTCATGCACCCATTGGCGCATGAGTTTGAGTTCATCCATCATGGCGTCCAGCCAGCGCAGGGAGGCTTCCCGATTATGCAAGGCCAAGAAAGCAATATCCGCTTCGTTTTCCAACGGCCGTGTAGACAAAGCAAACGACTGTCCGGCCAGGCGCAAAATATCCCGCCAGCCAGTGGCCTTGTGGATAGCGCTAAACATGGCGGCAGCAGCCAGATTGGGCAGCGTTTCCGTCCCTTGAAGCAAGCTGTCATACTCGTCCGGGTCCAGAAAGAAAGGCGTCGCGCCCAGGAGGAGGCCAAAGTTGACGGCCGTTTCCACTGCCGCCGGTTCCACACTGGCCGAGGGCACGAGGCAAAAGCCGCCATTACGAAACAAATCAGCCGAAGCGGTGGTGACATCAGTACGGCCGTCTGCCATCGAAGCCGGTGGCAGAACAGGCACGGCCCCTACATAATGCCCCTGCGTAATATATTTTTTGGCCCATTTCACTCCGACTCCTTTCTGAGGAGACAAATCAATCACCAAAGTATGTTCCTGCAAATCCTGTCCAACAGCATTGAGCGTAGCCTCCAACTCCGAAGCGGGAATTGCCAGCACCAAAATATCGGCTTTGCGGGCGGCATTGACCACATTCCATTCGATTTTGTCTACCGCGCCTACCTCGTCCTGCACTTTTTGCGCCCGATCCCGGTCAATATCGTGCCCGATAACGGTCACGTCCAGCGGCGAGTTTTTGATTGCCAGCCCAATGGATACACCCAGTCGCCCCAGGCCAATGATGGTGATTGTTTGTGTTTCCATATCCTCAACTCCTGTCATCTGCCCATTGCAGATGGCGCAATAATTCATCTTCTTCGGTTAACGGCCGTCCAGCCAATGTGTCCTGATGGCGGCGGATGAGGGAGACGGTGAGGGGCGTGCAGCCAACTTGTTCAGCCATTTCTGCGCCCCAGGCGGGATGCTGGGCTTTGACGACAAACGGCCGTTGCCACCTCGATTCTTCTGCCTGACCCCATTCCGCCGCTTTGTCCGGGGCTAACACCTGCCCGGCCACAATCAGAGACCGTTCCCAGACGGAAATGGGCTGCTTTGTTTTGCCAATATCGTGTAAAAGGGCGGCCACCAGTAAATCAGGCTGGCCATGGCCGGCCGCTTGCAAGGAACACATCACCCGGTAACTGTGCCATTGGTCGGTGGGGGTGAATTGGTTGAATAAGGCTAACTGTTGTTCGGTTAGAACAGTCGCTACCGCCGCATACGCCTCATCGGATAACGGCCGTGCCCACACCATCTGCCAAAACTGCCACAACCGGTAACGCATCAGCAAGTGCTTAAGCCACCTGTCACATTTGCGATCCGAGACAATTTCATTATAGTCGAGGCTTGCAAATTTCGTGCGGCTGGCTCTCTGCCAAAGACGAGTTGGCTTAACACAAGGTTGGGTAGCATTGATTCACTACTCCCACATTCCTATATGGTAAGAGCCGGCTTCCCACTTACAACCCCAAATTGGTGCAATCACATTGACCATTAGGTCGTAAATGCCATTTTCAAACTCCTGAGCCAATTGTTCAAAAGTACGTCCCGCCACACCGATCGTTTCCGCTCCATTTTCTTCCACAGATACCGACGGTTTGACTCTATCGAAGTGGGCTATACGATCTCGTAAGCTTTTTAGCAATGTACCCCAATTGCCTGTACCAAAAACGTTTTCAGTAAAATAGGTATAGGCTTTGACCAGTTGCTCTTTTGTCTCCGGTGGAGAATTCCATACTTTCTTCTTATATTTTTCATTAGTTAACATACCACCAAAATTTACGCGACAAGCATCGAGTGTATGTACTTGTGCCACAGCAATAAATGCCCTTGATTGGAACAAAAATGCTTCAAATTCCGCTGTTAAGAATGCTATCTCTGGGTCCGTAAAGCGCCGAGGATCAGGTTCTTTCTCCAATAGACGAGCCATCAATTGTTGAATATCAAAAGTTTCGCGGTTTTCCCATAGACGCTCCAAATGAATTCCCGCCGCAGTGAGTTTCCATACAAGAGCATCTATTGAGCGTAAAGCGACCTTTCGTTCGTCCTCACTAAATCCGAACTTCGCACTACGAATATGCACAAGTTTGCGGAGTTTTGGCTCATAGTTTCTTTGCATCATTAGACGATTTCCGGCAATTTCTCTAAGACGCATGTCGCGTGTCATCGCAAACTCACTTTCTTCCTCATCTCATTATTCGATAATGTCACCCAGCTAAATAATAAGCGGCGCAAATCCCCCTGTGATCAAGGGATATAATGTAGACAGAACTGGCCCCAAAATATAGCCAATCACATTGACACCAGCCACCGGTAACAAGAAAAAGATGCCCAGAAAGATGAACTGGCTGTATTGGTAAAGCCCTTCCAGTTTCAGCGCCATCTCGATCGGCACCAAGCCAATCAAAATACGAAAACCGTCCAGCGGCGGCACCGGAATCAGGTTAAAGGCAAACAATAACAAATTGTAATACACGGCAAAAGCCAGGAATGAATAAACCGACGGCAAAATCGTACCGGGCAAAGAATACGTTACCAATCCCAGGCGAATCGGCAGGCCAAACAGGAAAGCCATGAGCAGATTGGATAACGGCCCGGCCACGGCCACAATGGCAAAGGAACGGCGAATATTGCCCCGCAAATAGTTGGGGTTGATGGGGGTGAAGGCGTAGCCAAAGCCAATAATCAAGGCCATGATCATGCCCGTTCTGTCCAGATTAGCGAACGGGTTGAGGGTGATACGGCCGTGTTGCCGCGGCGTGGGATCGCCCAACCGATCAGCCGTAATAGCATGGGCCAATTCGTGATAAGCAAAAGCAAAAATCAGCACAATCAAAAAGCTGATAGCCGATGGAACGATAAATTGCGCATTGCGCAGTAATAACAGCATCTAAAAAACCTCTTTATACTTGACAAGGTGGGCAACTTTCAGTTGCTTGGGTGACCCGGCTTGCCCTGAGCTTGTCGAAGTGGTAACAAGGGGACACCTAACATTTTTCAAGTATAGCGTACCCCCAAAAGAGCGGCGAATCTTCTCACGAACAGTTTTCCAGCCGGCAATTTCAAATCTGGATTCTTTATGGTATAATCGTCTTACGTTTATCGTTCGATAAGGGTTGGTAAAGCATGAATACAGTAACAATTTCTTCCAAATACCAGGTAGTCATTCCACGCCAAATACGGGAACAGTTCAACCTCAAGCCGGGAACAAAAATTATGTTCATACCCTACAATGAAACATTGCGTGTCGTGATTGTGCCTCCCATTGAGCACGCGCAGGGCATGTTCGCGGGTATTGACACAGATCCTCAACGGGAAAAAACAGACCGGCCAATATGAACGTTGTAGATTCTTCAGGCTGGCTATCCTATTTCGCCGGAGATGCAAACGCCAATCAGTTCGCGCCAATCATCCAGGCAACAGATACATTGGTTGTGCCTACGATATGTATGTACGAAGTCTTCAAGCGCATACTGGCCCAACGCGGTGAAGAGGCGGCTCTACAAGCTGTTGGCGTCATGTCCCTCGGCGTCCGCGCCGATCTGACACAGGCAATTGCCATCAACGCGGCACGAATATCCAGCGTGCGTAAACTGGCTATGGCCGACAGCATCATCCTGGCAACCGCGCGCGCTCACAAAGCTATTCTTTGGACACAAGATGCAGATTTCGAGGGGATTGACGGCGTAGAGTACATCTCAAAGTCACGCGCCTGAACAATACAGTTAGTATAGCATCCCGTTAATACGCAGCACGAAATACGCAATACGCTTGGAAAACCCCCTGCCAGTCACTATAATTTCCGCTTATGTATGTAGAAATTCAGTTAGGCGATATTGTGCGCCTGCGCAAACCGCACCCCTGCGGCGACTATGAATGGGAAGTGGTGCGCTTGGGCGTGGACGTGGGACTGGTCTGCCAAACGTGCGGCCGTAAGGTGCTGCTGCCTCGCGGCACATTCAACAAACGCCTGAAAACCATCGTCAAACGGGCTGATGACGACACGGAATGATTACCTTTCTCGTTGTCTTATATTTGCTGGCCCTGGCAATTTTGTCACTGTACGGCCTGGTCGGTCTGCTCACCCTCTGGCTCTACTGGCGGCATCGCCACGATGAGCAGCCTCAGCCGCCGGTCCCGCTAGAGCTGCCTGCCGTCACCATCCAGTTACCCATTTTCAACGAACGTTATGTGGTAGAGGGGTTGATTGACACGGCCGTAACCCTCGACTATCCCCGCGACAAACTACAAATCCAAATCATAGACGACTCCACCGACGACACCACCGAAATTGCCGCCGCCCGCATCGCCCATTACCGGCAGCAAGGCGTCAACATCAGCCTGCTGCACCGGGACAACCAGCAGGGGTACAAGGCCGGCGCGCTGGAAAACGCCCTGCCCCAGGCCAGCGGTGAATTCATCGCCATTTTTGACGCCGATTTCCAGCCGCAGCCCGATTTTCTGCGCCAAACCATTCCCCACTTTCTGGCTGAACCGGAGTTGGGCATGATCCAGGCCCGCTGGGGGCATTTGAATGACGGCGATTCGGCCCTGACGGCCGCCCAAGCCATCGCCCTGGACAAACATTTTGCCATGGAACAAAATGTGCGCTACTGGGCCAACCTCTTCCCCAAATTCAACGGGGCCGGGGGCATCTGGCGGCAAGACTGCATGATTGATGCCGGGGGCTGGGAAGATGACACCGTTTGCGAAGATTTATGCCTGAGTACCCGCGCTATTCTGCGCGGCTGGGAGTTCCGTTTTTTGAATGACGTGGTGGCTCCAGCGGAACTGCCCGCTTCCATCTCCGCCTACAAAAATCAGCAGGCGCGCTGGGCCAAAGGCTCCTCCCAATGTCTGGTCAAATTCGGCCGTCCCATTCTGGCAGACCGGCAGCATACGCTGGTTTCCCGGCTGTACGCCCTGTTTTCCATGTCCGCTTACAGCACCCATCTGCTGCTCATTGCTCTCTTGCTCCTGCAGCTTCCCCTCATCATGGCTGATTATCAGTTACCCGGCTGGCTGCTGCTCTTTTCCCTGGCGGGAATCGGCCAGCCGCTGCTTTTCATTGCCAGCCAGGCCGTCCTCTACCCGGACTGGCAGCGGCGGCTGCGCCATTTGCCCACGTTGCTTTTGATTGCTATTGGGCTGGCCCCCACCAACACACGGGCTATTCTGCAAGCATTTTTTGGCCGGGAGCATGTTTTTATCCGCACGCCCAAGCAGGGGGGAAACGGCCGTATCTCCCCCTCTTACCGCCTCCGTTTTGACTGGATTGTCGCCGCCGAATTGTTCTTCATGGCTTACGCCGCTCTGAGCATCCTCCTCGCCCTGCGGCAAGGCAACCTGGGGACCCTCTTCTTCCTCGCTATCTGCGTCGTCGGATTTGGCTACGTCGCTTTCCTCACCCTGCGTGAACAAAAATAATATCAATTATTAAGAATATTCACCAATTGTTCAATATTATCTCTTGACAATTAGATTTTCTGTATTATTATTTAGTTATGCTTCAATTTTTCTAAGTATAGTGTAAATATTCTTGATAATTGGAAAATAATTATGAAATCGTTGGTGGTTGAGAAAAAATTAGAGGATATGGAGCATCATTAAGGAGACCTATCTATGAACCCTGTCATCGGCCAATGTCCCATTTGCAGCGACAAACTGCACGTCACCCGGCTGCACTGCCGCAGCTGCGATACCAGCATCGAAGGCCATTTCACCCTCGGCCGTTTGTACCAGCTTTCCCCGGAACAACTGCGCTTCATCGAAACCTTCATCAAGTGCGAAGGTAAAATTAACCGGGTCGAGCAGGAAATTGGCCTCTCCTACCCCGCCGTGCGCAGCCGTCTGACCGAAGTCATTCAGGCCATGGGGTACGAAGTCGGCCCGCCGGAACCGGAAATAACCGACGAAATGCGCCGCCAGATATTGAGTGACCTCAGCGAAGGTAAAATTTCGTCTGAGGAGGCTTTGCAAATGTTAAATGCGGGTAATTGAGTAATTGGGTAATTACCCAGTTACTCAATTACTCAATTACCAACGGAGAAATCACATGAGTCGTAAAGAAATCCTGGAATTATTGGCCGCCGGTCAAATCACAGCCGATGAAGCGGCTGCTTTATTGAAGAAGACAGGCCAGATGACGGCCGTATCCCCCGAAGCCGACATCATCGTCAAACCCGGCAAAGAACCGTCCTGGCTGCACGTGCGTGTGCGCGATTTGCAAACCGGCCGTAACAAAGTCACCGTCAACATCCCCCTGCGCCTGGTCAAATTCGGCATGCGCGTCGGCCGTAAATTCAGCCCGGAACTGGACGATCTGGATTGGGACGAAATCACTTCCATGATGTCCGATATGGACGCCGGAATGCTGGTAGATGTTCAAGACGAAGAAGACGGCGAACACGTCCAGGTTTATATTGATTGAGCAGGCAGCAAGCGGCAAGTACAAGCGACACAATAAAAATTACCTGCAACTTGCAACTTGCCACCTGCCCCTCTTTTGGAGAAAACCTTATGCCCGAAGAACAATTCTTCACAGGTAAAGCCCCGGCCATCGAGATAAGCCAATGCCAGGGCGATCTGGTCATTCGCAGCGGGATGGAAACGGCCGTAACCGTCAAAGGTGATGATTTTACGGCCGTCGAAACCGAGTTCGGCCTGACCGTCAACAGCCTGGGCGATCTCAAGCTCAACCTGCCGCCCCAGGCCAGCGTCGCCATCCAGCACGTCAACGGCGACCTGGTCATCAAAAACATCACCGGTGACATCAGCCTGCATGAAATCAACGGCGACGTTGTCCTGGTCAACGTAGGCAACGTCAAAATCAGTACCATCAACAGCGACCTTTCCGCCAAAAACCTGCAAGCCGGCCTGAGCATAGAAACCATTCGCGGCGATGCCGCCATCCGCAACGCCAACGAGATCGCTATCCAAACCATTCAGGGTGATTTATCGGCCCGCAATGTCAACGGGTCAATTCACCTGATGAGCGTCGCCGGCGACATTGGCCTGCGCACAGTTAATGGCAATGTGACCATCGAACAAGGCCAGCGGGACGCCAATTTGCGCAATTTGGGCGGCATCAACAACGTGACCGGCATTGTTGGCGACATCCGTCTGCGCGGCGGCTTGACGGCCGGTGAACATCTCTTTGCCGCCGAACGAGACATTATTGTGCGCTGGCCGGCCGGCGCGC
>JAJRTP010000586.1 GCA_024278255.1 Chloroflexota bacterium
ACACTGATTGCTGAACACTGATTACTCAATCTCCACCGGGTCCAACCAGGGCATCATCTGCCGCAGTTCGCGCCCGACCTGCTCAATCTGACTGTCCCGCGCTTCTTCACGCCGCTGGTCAAACCAGGGACGGCCGTTAGCATTTTCCTCAATCCAGCCCTCCGCATAAGCGCCCGATTGGATGTCCGCCAAAATCTGGCGCATCGCTTCCCGCGTCTGCTCCGTGATGATTTTCGGGCCGCCGGTGTAGTCGCCGTGTGCGGCCGTATCACTGACGCTATAACGCATGTAAGAAAGGCCGCCGCGATAGAACAAATCCACAATCAGCTTCAGTTCATGCAGACATTCAAAGTAAGCAATTTCCGGCTGGTAGCCTGCTTCCACCAACGTATTGAAGCCCGCTTCCACAAGCGCGGAGACGCCGCCACACAAAATGGCCTGCTCGCCGAAAAGGTCAGTCTCCGTTTCTTCCGAAAAGGTGGTTTCCAACGCTCCGGCGCGGGTGCAGCCCAACCCTTTGGCGTAAGCCAGAGCAAACTCCTTCGCCTGCCCGCTGGCATCCTGATGGACAGCTACCAGGCAGGGCGTGCCCGTGCCTTCCACGTACACCTCGCGCACGCGATGGCCGGGCGCTTTGGGGGCGACCATGCTCACGTCCACGTAGGCCGGCGGCACAATCTGGGCGTAGCGAATGTTGAAGCCGTGACCAAACATGAGGGTCTTGCCTTCGCTCAGATTGGGTTCGATGGCTTCCTTGTAAATGGCGGCCTGTTTGGTATCCGGCGCCAGCACCATGATCACATCTGCTTCGGCGCAGGCGTCGGCCGTTGTTTTGACGGTCAAGCCTTCAGCCTCGGCTTTGGCCCAGGAGGGGCTGCCTTCATACAATCCCACCACCACATCGGCCCCGGAATCCCGCAGGTTCAGCGCGTGGGCGTGCCCCTGGCTGCCGTAACCCAATACGGCGATTTTCTTGCCGTCCAATAAACTAAGGTCTGCATCTTTGTCGTAATATATGTTTGCCAATTTAATGTCTCCTTTTTTTCAGTTTTCAGTGTTCAGTTTTCAGTTTTCAGTCAAGTCATTACTGAACACTGCTCACTGAACACTGATTACTGAACACTGATTACTGATTCCCGTTGGCGGATACGGCCGTATCCACAGCAACGCCGGCCCCACGCACCATAGCCACCCGGCCCGTGCGCGTCATCTCCAAAATACCAAAATTCGACAGCAGTTGGATCAGCGAATCCACCTGATTCTCCTTACCCACCACCTGAATAATCACCGAATCCATATCCACATGCACAATCCGCGCCCGAAAAATATCCACAATCTGCATCACTTCAGAGCGCGTTTCACTGTCCGCTTTCACCCGAATGAGGGCCAGTTCGCGGCTGATGGCGTCCTGGCCGGACACATCCTCTACCCGCGTCACCTCAATCAGCTTAAACAACTGCGTCTGCACCTGGCGCATAACCCGATCTGTGCCGTTGACCACAAACGTCATACGGCTGATTCCCGGTGTCTCGCTATGCCCGACCGCCAGACTTTCGATATTAAAGTTACGGCGGCGGAACAGACTGGCTACCCGATTCAAAACGCCCGGCTTGTCTTCCATCCAGGCAATCATTGTGTGTCGTTTTGTACCATTACCATTCATTATTCTTCACCTCCCTGGGGCATTGCCGGAGCGGGACGACGAATCATGTCTGCATTGCTCTTACCCGGCGCGACCATTGGGTACACGTTGGTAAACTCTTCTACCTGGAAGTCCAGCAAAAACGGCCCGTCATGCGCCTGGGCTTCCTTGATGGCCTCGTAGGCTTCTGCCTGGCTGGTGACAGCACGGCCGTGAATGCCATACGCCTCAGCCAATTTGACAAAATCGGGGTTGAACAGGGGCGTCCCGGCGTGCCGCTTGTTGTAAAACACATCCTGCCACTGGCGCACCATGCCCAAAAAGCCATTGTTGATGATGGCAATTTTAATGGGCAGCCGCTCCTGCATGATGGTAGACAACTCCACCATCGTCATCTGGAAGCCGCCGTCACCGGCCACCACCCAGACTTCCTCATCCGGCTTACCCATCTGCGCCCCAATGGCGGCCGGCAGACCGTACCCCATCGTGCCCAAACCGCCGGAGGTGAGCAAACTGCGCGTTTTGGTGTGATAGTAATATTGCGCTTCCCACATCTGATGCTGGCCTACGTCCGTGACAATCGTCGCATCTCCTTCATCAGTCGCGTGCCACAGGGAACGCATAATGTAGGGAGCCACCAATTCGTCCGTTTCCTGCGTCAAAATGTCCCGGTGACCTGTTTCCGACTTCCATTCGGCGATTTGTTCCAGCCAGGCGGGATGCTCATTCGGTTCTACCTGGGGCAGCATGGCCCGCAGCGCCAGCAGGGCATCGCCTACAACCGGCGTATCAATGGTGATGTTCTTCCCCATTTCCGCCGGATCAATATCTATGTGGATGATTTTGGCTTTGGGAGCAAAGGTCTCGAAAGCGCCGGTCAGCCGGTCATCCAGACGGGCGCCCACAGCCAGCATCACATCACATTCCTGGATGGCGAAATTGGTGTACGCCTCGCCGTGCATCCCGCCCCAGCTTATGGAGAGGGCGTGGTTGCCGGGAAAAGTGCCAATCCCTAACAAGCTGGTAGCTACGGGGATATTGGTTTTTTCGGCAAGCTGTCGCAGCTCGGCTTCGGCGTGGGCGATGGAAACGCCCTGGCCGGATATGATGAGCGGCCGTTCCGCTTCATTGATCAAACGCGCCGCCCGGGAAACGGCCGCCGGGTCTGGCGCGTTCAGGTTGGGATTGTAACCGGGCAGGTTGATTGTTTCGGGGTACGTGAAGGGCATCGAATCCTGCTGCACATCCTTCGCCACATCTATCAACACAGGCCCCGGCCGGCCGGTGCGGGCAATGTAAAACGCTTCCTTGATAGCCGCTGGCAAATCCCGAATGTCCGTAATCAAATAATTGTGCTTGGTCACCGGCAGGCTGATGCCCTGCACATCCGCTTCCTGAAAGCCATCCCGCCCCAGCAGCGACGTAGGTACTTGTCCGGTAAAGGCCATAATCGGCACCGAATCCATATACGCTGTGGCCAATCCGGTTATGAGATTGGTTGCGCCCGGCCCGGAGGTCGCTATACACACGCCCACCCGCCCGGTCGCCCGCGCATACCCATCCGCCATGTGGGAGGCGCCCTGTTCATGGGTCACCAGCACATGATGGATGGGATATTCGTATTTGGCCAGGTCATCATAGGTGGGCAAAATCGCCCCGCCCGGAAGGCCAAACACCACCTCAACACCTTCGTTCATGAGGCTTTCCCATATTATTTGTCCGCCAGTCTTTATTTCACTCATAGGTCTTCTCCTATTTGATAAAATCTGCCACGAATTACACGAATCTTACGAATTAAAAAAGGGCAGAAAACAGGCGGCGGCTGTTTTCTGCCCTGGAAAATACGGATTTACCGGACGGCAAGAGGACATGGTTCGCTTGGGCTGCGGATTATAATGGTTTTGCTTGTTTACGGCCGTCGTCTTCATGTCCATCATCCTGATAAAAAAATAACCGCCCTGCTGGGCGGCTATGGTTTTTCTGAGCCAGTTTGATTGCTTACGCCATCACCCAACAGATATTGTATCCTTATTGTTAATAATAAGGACGACAAGAGCGAGAATAAGGCTAAGGCTAAGCAAATTAATCATTTTTATCCCGTGTTGCATATTGCCTATCAATGATACGAAGTGTATCAGGGTTTGTGCCAGATGCAACATGACAAAAGAAACAGGAACGGATTTGTGCAAATTGCCCAATTTTGGGTAAATCGCGGGAATTGAGGCCGGATATTACGAAAATCGCAAAGGTTTACGGCCGTTTCTCCGTTCTCCGTATTTTGCCAGTAAGTTGTAAAAACACCAACGAGGACAGCAGAGCCGTCCTCGTTGATTCCCACTATTTCCCACTGAACCGCGCATTTCAGCACAAGTCGTAAGAAGTATATAAAATTGCGGGCCGATTTTATACGGTCAAGTTGCCAGAATTGGCGGGCTTCTTTTTGTGAAAAATGTACAGGTTGGGGCAAAATAGGGGGTAATTGGGTAATTTGGTAATTGGGTAATTGTGATGACGGGTGGTGAAAAATGGCGGCGAAGAAATCTGGAAAAGAAGAGACAAACCTGAACAATCTTGATCTGGCTGTGCGGTGCACACGGCTGGCGGAAGAGCGAACGTATAATGCCTGGCTGCGCACCGGTATGGCTACAATGGCTTTTGGTCTGGTTGTTGCCAGGTTTTTTACGGCCGTAGGCCCACTATGGCTGCTCAATTTGCTGGCGGCGTTTTTCGTCATTGGCGGAGGGATTACCATTTTGTTGGCATTCCGCGCTCATTATCGCCAGGCGAAAGGGTATAGCGAGATGGATGCGGTGCATACGCCGGTTTGGCTGTCGGGTGGTTTGGGGATTTTGCTGATTGTGGTGACAACGGCCGTGCTGGTGTTGATTTTGCTGGAGGGTGGTTACTAGTCTTGGGGAGGCAGGGAGGTGAAATTTTTTCTTCGGCATCCTTTTAGCTTTAGTTTAGATAGAAAAACAAAAGTTGGGAAACGGCCGTTTCTCAACTTTTGCAGCATGAATTTATCTACTCCTTCTTTATCAAAAGCAGGAACGTTTTCCTCATTGGGTACGGACGTTTCTGTCAGCCTTGATCACTCGTCAAGCGATCCTTTAACTCTGAAGATTCATTATATCTAAGATACATGACAATCATCACAAAGAAAAGGTGACAAATGGCGTTGCATTTCTGGCGAAAACGGATGTAAGTTGTTTTTAGAGTCTGCTTAGGAGTTGATAGAGGGCGGTAAAATAATCTATCGCTTCATTACACTCCTTTTTACTGTCCTCCTCCAACTAAGGTCCACACCCTGAATTAGCCAACATATATATTCTTCTGGGTCACAATAAGCTTTAAGCTAGTGTGAGGTCCAGGGTAACCCTGGACAAAGGAGGCAAGATGAAAATAAAAACCTGTTTACTAGCATTGTTACTGACCCTGTGCCTAACGACATCATTGGTCAGTGCGGATCTAGACTTTGGCCCATTACTCGATGATGATTTACTAATCAGTACAACTGCTCCCTCAGGCGACCAGGCAGCAGTAGCTTTTGATGGCGATAATTATCTGGTGGTGTGGTCTCAGTTAACTGAATATCAGGAGGACGAGTTAGCATTGGATATATATGGTCGTCTAGTTAGCAAAACCGGCTTGTCAATCACGGAACCGTTCCCTATCATTGCCAAACCGGCAAATCAGACTCAACCAGATGTCGCTTTTAACGGTGCCAATTATCTGGTGGTCTGGCATGATAATCGTGGGAGTACATCCTGGGACACTATAAACGGCCGTGCTGTTTCCCCATCAGGTATCCCTTTGGATGACGAAAAAGTAATCTCTTTGGCCAAAGAAAACACACGTTACTCCCCCGCTGTCGCTTCCAATGGCGCCGATTTTATGGTGGTCTGGCAAGAAAACAGCAACTACAGTTCTACCTTCAGTGATATTCATGGACGTCAAATAAGCATAGATGGAGAAGGGCGGGTTGTCCCTAGAGAAGCGACGTGGAAAAGCATCCGTCCTGGACAGCAGTTTAATCCAGCTATTGCTTTTGGTGGAGGCCGGTATTTAGTGACCTGGTCAGAAGATGAAATCCCCTCCGCCAACGCATATGATGTTCTCGCTGTATTGGTCAATCCAGCCAATATGACAGGAGATGACATTATTGCTGTAAGCAAAGCACCAAGCTGGCAAGGTAGCCGGCCAGCAGGAATCGCTTTTGGAAAAGGCTTGTTCCTGGTGACATTCGATGACCATCGAAGTGGAGGTTATTATACAGCAGTCTACGGTGCACGAATCACGAAGGATGGGGTTTTGTTAGATGGCCCACCGGAAAGTGGTGGTATTCTAATTGCCCCCGCTGCAGCTGCTGGTTCTGGTAACCCCCACGAGCCAAAAACAGCCTTCGCCAGTGGGGAGTGGTTAGTAGCCTGGGCAGGCCCGGCAGTTCGTGGGGCACGGGTAAGTGTATCCGGTGAAGTGCTGGATGTGGATGGTGTAGCCTTGTCCGAAACAGTCTCCCATCAATTCGCACCAGCCTTGGCCTCAGATGGCAACAATTACCTGGTGACCTGGCAACAAGACCCTGCCTTTACTAAATATGCCCAACTGGTCGGTTACAGTTTATCAGGGGATGTTATCCAAGTTAATTCCACTGCCGATCCTGGAGACGGCATTTGTACTCCAATTGAATGCACTTTGCGTGAAGCGATACTAGTTGCCAACCAGTCTTCTGGCCCTGCAACCATTTACCTGCCTGCCGGCACGATTAACCTGGCTGTTTCTGGCAGGAATGAAGACCTGGGGCTTCTTGGCGATCTAGATATTGTTGATGATTTAACGATTATCGGTAAGGGGGATAATGCAACAATTGTGGATGCAAGCGAGTTAGACCGTGCCTTCCATGTGGTTTCCGGTACGAACGTTATTCTGGCGAATTTGACAATTCGGAACGGCCTGGCTGGAGATGGGGGTGGCATTCTCAATGACGGAGATCTTGATCTGAGACATTGCACCATTACTAACAACCATACCAGTTACGACATTCCTGACGATTTGGTCGGAACAAATACAGCCGGCGGTATTTTGAACCGGGGAACTCTCAAACTCAGGCGTTGCCAGGTTACCGCCAATTCTACAGACTTCTACACAGGAGATGGTCCTGGAGGCGGTATTTTTAACAAGGGTATGCTGACTGTTATTAACAGCACTTTTAGCGCTAACTGGGCAGCTGGTGGTGCTGGTATTTATAACGACGGTGGGTTTGTAAAGATCACCTCCAGTAACTTCAACAATAATGGCGTCCGCTTTTGGGGTGGTGCAATTGAAAATAAGGGAGCTGGTTCAATTATTATGACTAGGAGTATGGTACGTGATAATGACGAGAGCATCTACAATGAGGGTTCCCTGACTATCACCAATAGCACCATCACGGATAATCGTGGATATAGGCTTACTGGTGGCATCCAAAATAGCGGCTGGTTGTATATCAATGATAGCACCCTAGCCCACAACTATGGTCCCTTAGGGGCAATTAGCACATATGGCACAGCCACGTTAGTTAATACTACAATTAGCCATAACATCGCTTATGAAAATTATGCTTCTGGAATTGGTAACAGCAGAGGCACACTGACGCTAGTCCATTGCACAGTGGCAAACAACAGTGGCGGCAGTGCCGGGATTCATAATGAGGCGGACGGGTCTACACTGGTTCAAAACAGCATCATTGCTGGAAACACGGGCGCTAATTGCGCCGGGGTCGTGCAAAGCGGAGATTATAATCTCGATAGCGACGGGTCATGTGGTTTCAGCAATACCGGAGATATGACAGCCAACCCATTGTTGGGACCGCTGCAGGATAATGGCGGTTTGACACAGACGCACGCCTTGCTGCCAAGTAGCCCAGCAATCGATCACATTCCCAAATATGCCTGTAAGGTTCTTGTTGATCAACGAGGTGTGAACCGACCCATTGACGGAAATGGAGATGGTGTTCTCGCTTGTGATATCGGTGCCTATGAATTGAACCCGTGATCATGCGAATTGTTTTCTGAGAAGCAGGGTGGTAGGTGGAGCAAGACGGCCGTTCTTCCGTAAGAACGGCCGTTTCCTCGATTTGGCAATTGCGGGATTTTCTACGACGCCCCAGCCCATCTGGCTGTTAAATTTGCTGGCGGCGTTCTTTGTTATTGGCGGGGCATCACCATTTTGCTGGCATTCCGCGCTCATTATCGCCAGGCGAAGGGATATGGCGAGATAGATGCGTTGCATACGCCAGTTTGGCTGTCGGGCGGTTTGGGGATTTTGCTGATTGTGGTGACGACGGCCGTGTTGGTGTTGATTTTGCTGGAGGATGGGGGATGACTCCCCGAACTTTAATCTTTATCCGACCGCAACTGCCACAACTTCAACGCCAAATGCAGCCCCAGACGCATATTCGCCTGATTGAGATCGTGGCCGGTCAAATCCTGAATGCGCTCCAGACGGTAGAGGAGCGTGTTGCGGTGGATGAAGAGAGATTCGGCCGTTTTGCTGATGTTGCCGTGATGCTCAAAATAAGCGTCCATCGTCTGCACCAGACTGCTGTTGTGCTTTTGGTCATACGCCACCAACGGGCCAATCACGCCTTCCGTAAAAGCGCGGACTGCTGGAATGTCCTCCAACTGCACCAACAACTGGTACACTCCCAGACTGCTGAAAGCCACCACCTCACCCAATTGCAGCCGTTCCCCCAACTGCATCGCCTGAACCGCTTCCGTATAGACGCGGGGCCAGTCGGCCAACGTCTCTGCCGGGCCGCTCATCCCGGCAATCAGGGAAGCGTCCGGGAACTCTTTTTGCACCGCTTCCTGAATGCGGCGGCCCAGAGAAGCGGCGCTGCTCATATCGTCCACGCTCTTGAGCGCCGCGAAGATGCAAACATATTCCCCGGCGTAGATGTGCAGCAAAGCAGGGCGGCGGTGATTGGCGAGTACCCAGTTTACGGCCGTTTCCAAACGACGCAACGACGGCTGATTTTCCCCCGTCCAGGCAAACGTCAAAACTGCATGCGGCCGCTGCGTATCATGATCCAGCCGTCCCGCCAGCCGGTCAATCTCCTTTTGCGGCAGCGTCCCCGCCAGCAGCCCCTCCAAAAAATTGCCCCGCAGTTCCTTCTTGGCCTCACTCACCGCCTTCGCCCGGGCCATGTCCAGAGCAAAAGCAGCCGCCGCATGTTCCACTGCCAGCGTATCCATCATATCCAGCTTGTCCGCCGGGCCAATCACAGATACATACCCCCGCGCCCGGTCGCCGGAAATAATGGGGCTGACCAGACGGCCCACATTTTCAATGGGCAATACCTGCTGCCAGCAGCTTTGCGGCGCGCGGGCCGCCGCTTTTCGGTTGCGCAATGCCGGGGGCAGTTCCTCCCGTCGGGACAGCACTTCCAGCACCGGGTCCAGTTCAATCTGGTTCTGGCTGGGGATACTCAACGCCTTCATTTCCAGCCGCTTGTCCTGCACCAGGACAATTTTGCCCGTCAGCTTCGCCACCAGGTCAGTCATCGCCTGCAACCCCTGCTCCTCGCGGGACATCTCTGACAAGGCGCGGTACAACTGCAACCCCCGCTCATTAGTAGCTGATTGGCGGTCTACCAGCAAACCGGCAATCGTCCGGTTCGCTTCCCGCACCGTTATCGTCTCCGGGGCGATGAGGATAGGTACGTCCAAACGTTCAGCTTCCACCACAATTTTCTGGGGGATAGGGGCAAACAGCAGTAGGCCACTGATGGACAGTTCAGCAAAACGGTTTAACTTTTGTTTCCATTGGGGAGGCGTCAATTTTTGGGGCAAAGAGGGTGGCAGCAGCACCAGGTCGCCGGCCTCCACCTGGGCTGCTAACCCTTCCCAGCCGGTCAGCAGCACCACCCATTTGACGCTGCGCCGCGCTTCAGAAGAGCAGGCGGCAAATTGGGTATCCAGGGGCAGCGCCAGGCGTAAAATATGACTAAGGGTGATTTCATCGGAGGGTGTATTGTTTATGGTCATCTGCTGATACGTGATTCGTGATTCGTGATGCGTATTCCGTAAAAAAGGCGCTACATGCCAATTTACCGACCACCGATTACCGAATACCGTCCACCGGGAGCCGGGTGATGAAGGTTGTGCCTTCACCCGGCGCGCTGACAACGTTGATTTCGCCGCCATGCTGCTCGATGATGCGATGGCAGGTTGCCAGCCCCAGGCCCGTTCCTTTACCGGGGTCTTTGGTAGTATAGAACGGTTCAAAGATATGGGCTAATTCCGCCTCAGACATGCCTTGTCCATTATCCCGGATGAGAACGATGACCTGCTGGCCGTCTTCAGACAGGCGGCTACTGATTTCGATTTGGCGCTCGCCGGATACATCTTGCAAGGTGTCGCGGGCGTTGACCAGCAGATTTAGCCAGACGCTTTTGAGGTGTTCCCAACTGGCCGTAACCAGAGGCAAATCGTCGGACATGTTAGAGATGATGGCGATATTGGCCTGCTGCAACTGGTACTGCACCAAATCTAACGATTGCTGGATGGAGCGGTTGACGTCGTCCGGCGTGAAGGCGTACTGCTCCTGGCGGGCAAAATCCAGCAGGCCGCGTACCACCTTGGTAGCCCGCTCCCCAGCCAGGGCGATCAGTTCTACCGATTCGTAATTCTCGTCGTCGGGGGACATGAACATTTTGAGCATTTCGGCGTTGGCATTTACGGCCGTCAACGGATTATTGATCTCATGCGCCACCCCCGCTGCCAATTGGCCAATAGCCGCCAGCTTGCCCGCTTGCAGCAGCGAACTTTCCAGCCGCCGCTCTTCCGTGCGATCCTGCCAGACGATAACGGCGCGGGCCGAACTGGCTTCCCGGCTGGGGATGGGATAAGCATTCACGTCCCACTCCCGCGAGAGATGGTCTTCGGCTGTCCACGTCACCGTCCAGCCCTGCGCCTCCTTCCGGTTGAGGGTGTGAGCGGCCAGACAATGCTCGCAAGGTTCCTCCCGCTGGAAGAAGGCACGGTAGCAAACCTGATTCACCAGTTTGTCCGGTGTCGTTTCCAACTCATCCGCCTTGCTGGTGTTGATGGCCACCAACTGCCAGGCGTCGTTGATGGTGTAGATAGGGTTGGGGATGCCGTCAAGGAGGGCTTGCAGGGTGTTGCGGTTTTCCAGAAGCTGCCGCTGGCGCATCCGGATACGCTGGAAGAGCCAGGCGTTTTCAATGGCTTCACTGATGGAACTGGCCAGGGAAGCGTATAAATCCAGGTCTACTTCGTTGAACACGTCTGGCGTCTTGTTGTAGGCGCTGATGACGCCGACGGGACGGCCGCGCACCACCAGCGGGGCAACAATCATGGAAGTCACGTCGAAATCGGGCGGGGCGTCCAGGCCAGGCTGGAAGCGGTCGTCGTTGTGGATGTGGTTGAGGAATACGGCCGTTTGCTCCGAAAAAGCGATGCCCAAAATACCTTCTTTGGGGGCCAGCACGGGTAATCCCTTAACCGGCAGCGGGCCGTCTGCGGCTTGTAAAGCGCGGTAACGCAGTTTACCCTTTTCCAGCATGAGGACGGCCCCCAGTTCTACGTTAAGGAGCAGATCGTCCATCCCGGCAACGGCCGTGGCCAACACCTCACCAAATTCCAGCGTCGCCGCCACCTTTTGCCCGATCAGGTTCAGGGCGGCCAACTGCTGACTTTGCCGCTGCAACTGTTTTTCCAGATACAACGTGCGCAAAATAGTATTGACCCGCGCCAGCAGCTCCTGGGGGCGGTACGGCTTGGTGATGTAATCGTCCGCCCCGGCGGTGAGCGCTTCTACCTTTTCACTGCTGCCGGCAGCGGCCGTTAGCAACACCACCCGCGTATAGCGCAAATCGGGATGGCTGCGAATCCAGTTCAGCACGTCCAGCCCGGACAGATGCGGCATCCGCATGTCCAGCAAAACCAGATCAACTTCTGCTTCCTGGCCCGCCACACTGGCTTGCAGAAAATCAATCCCCGCCTGCCCATCCACAGCCAGAGACACCTGGAAATTTTGCTTCTTTACCAGGTAATCAGCCAGAGACTCGGCAATCTCCGGCTCGTCATCTATGATGAGGATGTGGGAGGGGCGGCTGGATAGGGTTGTTTCGGTTTGGGATGGATTTGGAAGCAAAGAAATTTCTTCCTCAGTTTTTCGGCAGTAAAGCAATAAATTCGTCTAGGTCTTCTACCAAAACTGTCTGGCGGCGCAAATAGCGTAGTTGATCCGCATCGTCAATATCGATAATGGCTTCCTCGATCTCCGGGGGAATGGTGTCAAAACGCACGATTAGAATATCCAGCACAGTTTCTTGCAAACCTTGCGCTAAACCTTGCTCGATGCCTTGCTCAATACCTTGTTC
>JAJRTP010000587.1 GCA_024278255.1 Chloroflexota bacterium
CCAATCACGCCGCCCCGGACTTTTGCGTGCCGGGTAGGTTTTGGGCGCGGCCGGGGGCATGGCGACTTTGGGCGTAGCTGCTGGCGGAGGTGGTGGTTGCTGGCGCACTGGAGTGGCGGCTGCCGGTCTCTGCACAGTAAAATCATCGTCGGGGGTGGACGGCCGTGGCTGGGGGCGAGTGGGTTGATCGGCAGCGGGCCGGCCTGGCTTTTGTGTCCGGCTGTCCGGGATGGCCACGCGGGGCTGGACGATGGTGGCGTCTATGTCTTGTTCTAACGGCCGTTCCTTTGGTTCCAGTTCCGGTGGGGTGAGGGGGACGGGAGCGGGGCGTGTTGTTTGGGGCGGGCGCGTCCCGGCAGTAGGCGTGTTCTCGTCTTCCGGCGCGCCGCTCAAGGTGACGGTGGGCGCATCGTCGTCCGCGTTATCCATCAAATCCAGCAGGGAAACGGTATTGGCTTCGCGGCTGTCCGGTTTGTCTGGTTCGGGAGGAGTTGGTGGGGGATACGGCCGTGTATCCTGTTCTTCAATCGGGTCGGTTGGTTGGGTGTTTTCTTGCTCGTCGCTCATATTTTGTAATTGGGTAACTGGGTAATTGGGACATTACTCAATTGAATCACCCAATTACTCTTTACTTTTTATCAGCATGATCCATTCGCCACGCTGCACGGTTTTTCCTTCTTGATTAATAACGCCATATTTGATGGTAACGTTCCCGCCGCCCAGCCTGCGTAAAGCCTTCGTTTCCACAATTTTGGCCGCAACGTGGATGGTTTCGCCGATAAATACGGGCAAACTGAACTTGGCGGTCAATTCCCGGAAGGCTAAAACCGTGCCGTCAATCATCCCTGATTGTACCATAAGGCCGGTAGCGATAGACTGCACCAGCATTCCGTGCGCCACCCGTTTGCCAAAAATAAAGCCGGCCGCATACTCGGCGTTAGTGTGAATCAAATTGAAATCGCCGGATAACCCGGCAAAGGTGACAATATCTGCTTCGGTAATGGTACGGCCGGCTGTTTCCATTTCCTGCCCCACCGTAAAATCCTCAAAATACAAACCGCGTGGTTGATAGCTCATCTTTTTACCTCGTCATCCCTCCCCCGCGGCTGCCAGTTTCTCTGCCTCATCCGCTACAGTCAGGGCATCAATAAACGGGTCCAGGTCGCCATCCATGACGGCCGTTAAATTATAGCTGGTGAAGCCGATGCGGTGGTCGGTGACGCGGGATTGGGGGTAGTTGTAGGTGCGAATTTTCTCGCTGCGGTCGCCGGAACCTACCTGGGATTTGCGGTCGGCGGCAATGGCCGCGTTTTGCTTCTGCTCTTCCATCTCTTGCAGTCGGGCCTGGATAATGGCGATGCCTAACTGCTTGTTTTGCGTTAAGCTGCGTTCCGATTGAATTTTAACGAACATTCCGGTGGGTTTATGCACAATGCGGGCGGCCGTGGCATTCTTCTGCATATGCTGGCCGCCGGGGCCGGAAGAAAAGGTAGCCGTGATCTCCAGATCATTAGGATCAATCGTAATATCAACGTCTTTGATTTCCGGCATGACGGCCACAGTAGCGGCGCTGGTGTGAATGCGCCCTTGCGATTCCGTTTGCGGCACGCGCTGTACCCGGTGGACGCCGCTCTCAAACTTAAAACGGGAGTAGGCGCCCTTGCCCTTGACAGACAAAATCACCTCTTTGTAACCGCCGACGCCAGTGCGGTTTTCTTCCAGGATGAACGTTTTCCAACCTTTCCTGTCGGCGTAGCGCGTGTACATGCGCAGCAAATCGGCGGCAAAAATACCGGCCTCATCCCCCCCTGTCCCGGCCCGGATTTCTATGAAGACGTTTTTGTCATCGCGCGGGTCTTTGGGCACAAGCAGCTTGCGCATCCGTTTTTCCAGACGTTCCCGCTGCTGCGTGAGAGGTTTGATTTCC
Source organism: Chloroflexota bacterium (assembly GCA_024278255.1). Taxonomy (GTDB): domain Bacteria; phylum Chloroflexota; class Anaerolineae; order Promineifilales; family Promineifilaceae; genus JAJRTP01. Next base: position 1,928 of record JAJRTP010000587.1, read on the forward strand.
TCTTGGGCCAGAGCAACTATTTCCGGGTCGTCCTCAAGATCGATCATCTCCTGAGCTTCGGCCAGTTCCTGGTTGACGCGCTGGTACTCCTGGTACGCTTCGACGAGCGGCCCCAAATCAGAGCGTTCCCGGGCTAATTCGGTTAGTTTAACGTGGTCTGCCAGTACAGCCGGATCGGTCATTTGCCGGTCAATTTCTTCGTAGCGGGTGACCACTTGGGAGATTTTATCTAGCATGGTGTATTGCGTGTTGCGTATTGTGTATTGCGTAAATTTTTACGCAATACGCAATACGTAATACGTGTTATGGCTCAATATAGTAAACGACGGCGATAGAACCAGGCCCAACGTGCGTGCCAATCACGGGACTGATGTCGGACTGGATAACGTCGGTCAGGCCAAATTTCTTTTTGACTTCATTGGCGATCTTGTTGCCATCAGCCGGAACGGCGGCATTTTGCACAGCAATACGGAAGTTAGTCTGCCCGCGCAGATCGTTTTCGGCAATGCTTAACATTTTAGCCAGGGCCTTTTTCCGGGTGCGTACTTTATCCAAAGGTTCAACTTTGCCGTCTGCCAGGGTAAGGATCGGTTTGATGGAAAGTAATGTGCCTACAAAGCGAGATGCGCCGCCAATACGGCCGCCGCGGTGCAAAAATTCCAGCGTATCTACAACGAACAAGAGGCGCATACGGGGAACGAGGGCGCTGGCTTTGGCGGCGGCTTCCTTGTGGTCAGCGCCGGCGGCGATGGCTTCGGCGGCGGCCAGAGTGATGAAGCCCAGTCCCATGATGGTAGATTTACTGTCTACGACTTCAATGGGGAAACCGTCCATCATGTCACGGGCGGCAATGGCAGAAGCGTAGGTTCCGCTCAGTTCGGAGGAAATAGTGACACAGACAATGGAATCGGCCGTTTCCGCCGCTTTTTTGTAAATCTCCAGGAAATCGCCAGGGGAAGGCTGGGAAGTGGTAGGCATTTCCTTTTCTTTTTGCAGGCGGGCATAGAATTGATCGGCTGTGATGTCCACGTTATCCCGCAAGCTTTCGCCGCCCCAGTTGACCAGGAGGGGGATGACGTGCATGTTGTATTTCTGGATGAGTTCTTCAGGCAAATAGGCTGTGCCGTCTACTACGATGGCAACTTTATCTTTAGACATGAGTTTCTCCTTGGTAATGATCTCGCGGATAAATGAATCGCGGAAGTTCTTGTTTCTTGGATTAACACCTTAAATGGTAGTCGGTTTTGGCGATTTAGTCGAATGAGTACAACAGATTTGGAAATAAACAGATGGTTGGCGTCAGGCGGAATGTGTCTGCTCTGTTTTCAGCGCTGCACACGGGCAACTGACGTCAGGGGGGCGGAAATTGGGCGTTGCCGGGTACGTCGCCGTTTTCTACGTGGGGAATGCCGCTGTCGGTGATGGTTTGGCCGAAGACGTCGGTGACGCGGAAGGTGTAGGGGCCTGGCCCTAAACCGTTGGCGGCGACGAAGTAGTTGTAGGACTCGCGGGGGATTTTCTGGAAGACGCCGTTACTGTCCAGCGCTTCCAGTATTGCGATGGGGTTGCTGTGGTTGCGGATTTGTACGGCCGTCCACCACTGATTGCTGCCATCCTTGAAATGATACACAATCGGGTCTGGCAGCGGATAGCTGACCAACTGCCAGCTAATCGGCACCCGCCCCGCTGCCAAGTCAGCAATTTCGGCGAACGCTTCCCGGCTAAAGTCAATATCGCCGGGCGCACATTCAGGACAGCGATCTACAATGCGGACAATGATTGTGCCGTTTGGCCCCGTCGCCTGCACGTATGCGCCGCACAAGGCGGCATCGGCGTAGTCCGTGTGGTTCATCGCCGCCACCATCATGTTTTCCGGCGAAGCGGGGAAGGCGCAGTTGCCTGCTCCGGTCGCATTGTAATAAGTGCCTTCGCCGGTATGAATCGGGCCAAAGGGGATAGGGGCCGGCGGTGTGGTAATCAGTGGGAGAAAGATGACCGGATCGGAACTGGGTGACGCAGCAGCACTAAAATTGCTCGCTACCAGCCAAAAGATGATCATATTCAGGGTAATAAGTGCCAGGATCGGTTTGAGTTTGCTAAATCCATTCATTTTATGTTTAGTTGATTGGTTTGTCCAAGAAGTTCAACTTCTCAAAGAAGTTGAACTTCTGGTTGGCAAAATAGTAGCATCGTTAGTTTCAATGATTTCAGCGGCGAGGGAGCCGTGGGAAAGTTCGCGCAGGTCATTCTGGAAGGCTGGGAACCGGTCGGTGGGGAATTGGGCAGTGATGGTGATGTCGGCGGCAAAATCTTCTTCGAGGATACGGCCGTGTCCCTTCTCCACCAACAAACGAATCCGCTCCAGGTAATTGTAGGGGATGGCTAACAAGACGGTATGAGTGGAAACCCTCTCAGCGCGAGGCAGGATGTCCAGAACGGCTTTGGCAGCCCCGCTGTAAGCCCGTACCAGACCACCCGTGCCCAGATTGGTACCGCCGTAGTAACGGGTGACGACGAGGGCAATATCCCCCAATCCGCTGCCTTGCAGGACGGCGAGGATGGGCCGACCGGCCGTCCCGGAAGGTTCGCCGTCGTCATTACAGTGGGCGGTTACGGCCGTACCATACCCAATAATAAAGGCGGGGACGTTATGCGTAGCGTCGCTGAATTCGCTCTTGATGCGAGCGATGAACGCTTTGGCTTCTGCGACGGTGAAGGCGGGTACGGCCGTGGCGATGAAGCGGGAGCGTTTCACCTCGATTTCGGTGCGGGCTTCGGCAGCGGGGATGGGGTAGCGTTCATTGGACATAGGTTAATTGTAACGGCCGTATCCAGCCAAAGCCAGTGGGAGAGGGTAGAATGGAGATTCTATGAGTAAATCACAAGTATGGTTTTTGTTCTTTCTGGCAATATTATTGGCTGGCTGCGGGCGGGGTGAGGCAACGGCCGTGGTTACGCCAACGGCCGTCATCCCCCCATCCCCTCCACCCACAACCACCCCAACCCCGCTGCCGCCAACTTTCACCCCCAGCCCTATTCCCACAGCTACCGCAACGGCCTTACCCACATTAACGCCAACGCCAGCCTTCCCCTTGTACGCGGGACGGCCGTTGGCGCGGGAAAAGCTGGGCGTGCAGATACACTTGCGGGAGCAGGATCAGGCGGAAATTTTTCGCCAATTGCAGGAGTTAGGTGTGGGCTGGGTGAAGGTGCAGATTTCCTGGAAGTTGTATGAGCCGTATCCGGGCGAGTATCATGCGGAACGGTTTGCGGAGTTGGATCGGTTTGTGGAGACGGCCGTGTCCCAAAACATCAACGTCCTCCTCAGCGTCAGCAAAGCGCCGGAATGGAGCCGCCCCACCACGGAAATGGACGGGCCGCCCGGCGATTTTGGCCTGTACCGCCAGTTTATGCAATATGTAGCATCTCGTTACCAGGGCAAAGTGGCGGCCTATGAATTATGGAATGAGGCCAACTTACAGCGAGAATGGAATGGCTTCCCTCTGGGTGGCGCGTTGTTTGTGGATTTGCTGCAGGAGGGGGCAGCCGGCGCGCGAGCCGGTGACGCCAATGCCCAACTGATCAGCGGCGCGCCAGCCGTTACCGGTATCAATGACCGGGTAGCAGCGATTGATGACCGGCAGTTTTTGCAGGAGATGCTGGACGCCGGATTAACTGACGTGGTGGATGGCATTGGGGTGCATCCCTATGGTTTTGCCAATCCGCCGGACAGCAGTAACGGGAACCCGGATACGGCCGTGCCCAGCCACAACAATCACCCCAGCTTCTTCTTCCGCGACACGATGACGGATTATCACACTTTGAGCGGCGGGGAGATGCCCATCTGGGCCACCGAATTTGGCTGGGGCAGTTTTGACGGCCTGACGAATGAAGCGGGGACGCCGCAGCCACCTCTGCCCGGCACGGAATATATGAACGACGTTAGTGAATGGCAGCAGGCAGAATATACCTTACGCGCCTTTGAGATGGGGCAAAACAGGGCCTGGGCCGGGCCGATGATGCTGTGGAATCTCAACTTCGGCCCGCTGCTGGGGACGGATTTCAGTGAGACCGGGTACAGTTTGCTGCGACCGGACGGCACGGCGCGCCCCCTTTACTACACCTTAAAAAACGCGGCGAAGGAGTAAGATTACGGCCGTTGGGCCAATCTTCATAGTAATAGTAGTGAGCAAAAGCATGAACACCCAATGGCAAAATGTATTACCCCATCCCATCGCCTTCGTCTTATCAGGCGGCGCAGCGCTGGGCGCAATTCAGGCGGGAATGCTGCAAGCGCTGCGTCAGGCCGGTATCTATCCCGATCTGGTTGTCGGCACGTCTGTAGGCGCTTTGAATGGCGCCGCCATCGCCGACCGGGGCCTGGATGATAGCGTAGACCTTTTGGCTGAGTTGTGGCGGCAAATGCAGCGTAAAGATGTGTTTCCCGGCGGGTTAATCGCCCAGGCGCGCCACTTGCTGACCCACCGCACCAGCCTTTTTCCCAATGACGCTCTGGTAGATTTGGGCTGCCGTATGTTGTCCGCCACCCGCTTTGCCGATTTGCAGATGCCGTTTGGTGCGCTGACTACGGAGTTGATGAGTTATCATGGCGCGTTGTTCACCTCTGGGGAACTGCATCCCACTTTGTTAGCCAGTTCTGCCATCCCCGGCGTCTATCCCCCGGTAGAGATTAACGGCACGCTGTACGTGGATGGCGGGCTGACGGCCAACGTGCCTTTGAGCGGCGCGGTGCAGATGGGGGCGGCCTCGCTGGTGGTGCTGGATGTGGGCGACGCCTGCCATCTGGAACGAGAGCCGCGTCACGTAGCCGATATGATGGCAATGGCTTTGCACACCGCTTTGCGCCAACGGGTGTTGATTGAAGCGCCGGTTGTGGCCCAACGTCTCCCGGTTTTGTATATTCCTTCGCCCTGCCCGCTTTCCAGCGGTTTCCTGGATTTTTCGTTGGGGGCAGCGTTGATGGAACAGGCACAGGAGATGGCAGCGGCATTTTTGCAGGATGCGCCCCCGCCGCAGCCGGGCCGTATGGTGGGTGATCCCCATTACCACGAGGAGATGGGACTGACAGGATTTATTCAGATGGTTTCTGCTTGATAAAGGTGGCAGAGTTGCAGGTCACCTGCCTCTTTGCCCCTGACTGCTCATCCCACTATACTTGAGGCAACTCGGTTAAATGGATAGGTGGAGACGATTATGAGCAGCTTTCAGGGACGCAATTTTATCATTACCGGCGGGGCCAGCGGGATTGGTTTGGCAACGGCGCGGTTGCTGCGGCAAGATGGAGCCAATCTGGTCTTATGGGATGTGGCTGAGGCGAAGTTACAGGCAGCGGGGGATGAGTTGGGGGTGGCTACGGCCGTGGTCAACATCACCCAATCAGACCAGGTAAAGACGGCAATGGAAACGGCCGTCTCCCAAATGGGGTCGCTGGACGGGGTGGTGCATTCGGCCGGGATTTTGCGCAGCGGCAACTTTGCGGAAATGCCTCTGGACGTGCAGCGGCAGATTGTGGATGTAAATTTGAATGGGTCTATTGTGGTGGGGTTTACGGCCGTGCCCTACTTACAGCAAAGCAAAGGCTCCCTAATCCTCCTGGCTTCCTCCTCCGCCTTTTACGGCCCGCCGGAATTAGCCGCCTATGGCGCCAGCAAAGCCGGCGTTCTCAGCCTGGCCCAATCCCTGCGCATGGAATTGGAAGAGTCGGGCATTCACGTGGGTGTTCTCTGCCCGCTCTTCGTCTCCTCCCCCATGATAAATGATTTCCAGGATTCGGGTATGTACAATGGGTTAGGCACGGCCCACACCCCGGAAGATGTAGCCCAAGCCATCGTCAAAGGTATCCAAAAACGTAAATTTATGATCTGGCCCAGCGCCACTCCCGCCATTTTCTACACTATCGGCCATCTGTTTTTCCCTTTCAGTCACTGGGTTATGAAACTGTTGTGGCAGCGGGGGAAACGTCAGTAAATTTTCTGTAACGAATCGGCTAGAGTTTCCCAATTGAAGTTTTGGGCAATGTGGGCGGCGGCGTTGGCGGACAGGGTTTGGCGTTGGCCGGGGTCTTGCAGGAGGCGGATGAGATCGGCCGTTAAGTCGTCATCGTCGCCGGGGGGGCGGAGGAGACCGGTACGGCCGTGTACCACATATTCCGGCACCTGCCCCACATCTTCCGCCACCACCGGAATACCTAGAGAAAGCATATCGGCCAGCTTCACCGGGCATTTGGTGCGGTTGAGCAGCGTGTCTTCCATCAGGTAAATCCCCACATCTGCCTGGGAGAGAACGGCGGGTAAGTCAGCCTCGTCTGCCCAACCGGCGTCCGTGAAGGCCTCTTGCAGGCCGGCCGCCGCCAGTTGGGCCTGGAAGTTGGCCGCGTCTTCATCATACAGCCCCGCACCGACAGAGAGAATTTGTAATTGGGGCACGGCCGTTTTCACCCCCCGCAAAATCGCCACCAACCGCCCCGTATCAAACTCAAACAACCGGCTGTAAACCAACACCGTTGGCGCTGAAGACTGACCACTGAAAACTGAAAACTGCCCACCAATTCCCGGCCCATTCGGCAGATAAACCACCCGTTCCGGTGAAACACCCATACTCCAGGCAATCGTCTGCAAAGCACGGCTGGCTACTGTCAGGGCGTGATTGTGACGCATCCCCCACTGTTCCTGCCAGGCAAAAAACCGTTTTTGTGCGGCGGAGTACGGAGCAATCTCATTCCAGCCGCCCCAACCTTCCCAATCATCCGTATCCATAATGAGGCGGATGTGGCGGCGGTGAAACTGCCACAGCCACCAGGCGGTCAGGCCGCTGTACGCTTTGGGTTTGAAGCAATGCACCACATCCGGCTGCCAGGCTAACGTCTCTTTGATGAGTTGGCGGGCGATGCCTAACGTGCCGCCGCGTAAGGGGATGTAGCGGATGGTGACGCCGTCTTCCTGCCAGGTTTTGTCCGTTTCTGCCGGGGTTTGCCAGGGGGGCATGAAGAGGGCGACTTCATAACCGCGCCGGGCCAGGGGTTTGGCCAGGCTGAGGGCGCGGCTGCGCATGGTTTTGTTGGGATGGAAGCCGAATGGCCCGACAAAGGCGATGCGCTGGCTCACAATGATTAGGGGGTTACGGCCGTTTCCACCGCCCCATTCCCCGCATCATCCCACATAGCCGGGGGCTGGACGGCCAACAATTCCAGCGTGCGCGGGTGGTCGGCATAGACGCCGCGGTAGGAGGGGGGCAGCAGGGCAGCAATCCGGCACATCAACTCTTCCGTGTGCTGCTCCAGGAATTCATCCCGGTGCTTTCTGTCCATTGGCGGCAGATAAATCGGTTCACCAATGCGGGCGTGAATGTCCAGCCGGCGCAAGTGAGACAGCCGCTCGTGGACCACCCGATCCTCTGTGCCCCAGACGCCGATGGGAATGATAGGCACGTTGGTTTTGGCGGCCAGATAGATAGTGCCCGGCTTGCCCGGCTGTAAAGATTCTGTCTTACTACGGGTACCTTCCGGGGCCACGCCTAAAATGCCGCCGGCCTTGAGCCGCTTCTGGACGATGCGCAAAGTGCGCAAATCCGGTTCGCCGCGATCCAGCCACAGCGCGTCCAGATGCTTGGCCATGAAACGCCAAAACGGGTAAATTTGGTATTTTTCTGCAATCATCAAAATAATGTCATCCCGATTGGCCAACACAACGCCCAGCATGGCATCCAGCCGTCCCAAATGATTGCTGGCGACGATGACGCCCCCTGTTTGGGGGATATGTTCGTATCCCTGAATGTCTACACGGGCAATGATGCGCAAAATAAACCGGGAAATGATACGTAATATTTTTAGAAACATACAGCCTCTTTACCGAATAATGTGCGGGAATTATACCAGAGATTGCGTGATGCGTGATGCGTGTTTCGTGAACTTTCTCACGTATCACGTAGCACGCATCACAAAAAGTCTGTGGATAACTCTGGGGATAATGTGCCCCGGCTGTGGATAATCGGGTAAAATGCGGGGATATGACGTTATTAAACGAACCAACGGTCAGCAGTAACGGGGTCATCCGCCCCACCTATCTGGAAGTGGATTTGTCCGGCCTGGCGGAGAATTACCGGGCAATTTGCCGCGCCGCAACCCCGGCCAAAGTGATGCCCATCCTCAAGGCGAATGCGTATGGGCACGGACTGGTAGAAGTTGCCCGGCACATGGCCTCTTTGGGCGCGCCTTACCTGGGGGTGGCCTATCTGGAAGAGGGGATTATGCTGCGGGAAGCAGGTGTTACCATACCCATTTTGGTGATGGGCGGCATTTTAGGCGACCAGACGCCGCTTTTTCTGGCGCATGATTTGACGGTGACGGCTTCATCTGTGGAAAAGCTGCGGCAAGTTGACGCGGCGGCACAGCAGATGGGGGTGCGGGCTAAAGTGCATCTGAAAATCGACACGGGGATGGAGCGGATTGGCGTTCATTATTACAATGCAGCCAGTTTGCTGGAAGCGGCGCTGGCGTGTGAGCATTGTGAAGTGGAAGGCATCTATTCCCATTTTGCCAATGCGGATGCGGCCCGGCTGGAGTCGGCGTATACGCAGTTGGCTCGTTTTGAAGAGGTGCTGTCCTTTTATGAAAAGCGGGGGCTGCCCCATCCGCCCTTGCGCCACATGGCAAATTCGGGCGGGATTTTGCAGATTCCGGAGAGCCGGTTTGATATGGTGCGGGCGGGGATTTTGCTTTACGGTCATTATCCTTCGGCCAGCGCGGCGCAGACGATTGGGGTACGGCCGTGTCTCACCTGGAAGTCGCGCGTGGTTTATTTTAAGGTCGTGCAGCCTGATCACGCTGTCAGCTACGGCTCTGCGTGGCAGGCGGATCATATGGTGCGGGTGGTAACCATTCCGGCGGGTTACGGAGATGGGTATTTCCGGCGCATGTCGGGGCGGGCGCAGGTGATTATCCGGGGGAAGCGGTATCCGGTGGTAGGGCGCATCTGCATGGATCAGATGATGGTGAATATTGAGTGGGATTCGGCATACAATGGAGATGAGGTGATTTTGCTGGGGGCGGCGGGGGATACGGCCGTTACCCTGGAAGAAATGGCGGAATGGGCCGGCACGATTCCTTACGAAGTATTGACTAACATCAACACCCGCGTCCCCCGCATTTACGCGCAGGGTCAAGCGCAAAATAGAAACACGGATTTAACGGATAAAACGGATCTTCACGGATAATAAAAAATCCGTGTCGATCTTGTAAATCCGTGTCATCCGTGTTTCTATTCTTCCTGTGGTTCATACAGTAACGTATCCGGGTAAAAGGCGTACCAGCCGAACCAGTAGGCCAGGTGACCGTTGATGCGGGGCAGTTGTTCGCCGTCCGGGCCGGAGAGGGTTTCTTCGCTGATTTGCCAGATACGGCCGTCCTCATCCACCACATTCCCCGTTTCGTCCACGGCAAACGTATGATCGCCCCGTTCAAAAGCCCGCACTTCCGCCCCCGCTTTGTACTGCACCGGGCCATCCAGCCAATGCTCCCCGTTCACCTTAAAGATTTCATCCCCGGCCAACAGAACCAAAGCCACCCCGCCGAGCGTATCGTTGACCACCTGCGCTTCTGTCAGGATGTCCAGCGGGTACGCTTTGGGCGCGTCGTTGACGTTCAGGGCGTAAATCTGGTCTTTGGCAGCGCGGCCGTCGCTGCGTTGCCAGACGGGGAACATGGTGTCCGTATCGGAAAAGTACGCGCCGTAAGCCGAGCCGGGCGTGTAATCCCGGTCGTAGCCCGTGTCCATGTCCACCACCAGCGAGTCGGGGTGTTTTGCCTGCCACGCCTCCCAGGTGGTCAGGACGACGGGCAGTAGTTCCAGGCGGATGTCGCTGTCAGCCAGCGGCCCCAGGACAGGCTGGCCGGTTAGCTGGTTCCACAGGGTACGGGTTTGCCGATCATACATCAGTTTGTTGCTGCGGTAGAGAAAGCCGGAGGAGCCGAAGTCGTAGGTGATGGGGTTGCCTTCTGTGTCTACGGAACGGCCGTCATAAGCAATCGCCGCACCACATAAAGTGCAGTACGCCAGAGAAACGGGCACGTCGCCAATTACGTCATTGGCCATCTCGTGCCAGTCCAGAATACGCAGCGGGTAGGCGCGGGCGTCTCCGTTAATCTCAATGCCAAACACCACGTCCCAAGGATTGAGATAGTCGGCTTCTACGGCCGTCAACATCTCAGGCTTATCCAGCGCCGGAATGCCGTCCACTTTGACGCCGCCCCAGACAATCTCTTCCACCCGCAGCCGCGCCGGGTACTCATCCTGCAAAAATTCACCAAAGCCGGGGTCAATGCCGGAGAGGAGGATACCTTTCCATCCGGTAAAGCCGGGCGGCGGTTCCAGGTCTGTGCCGCCATACCATTCCACCCAGGCAGCCCAGTCGCCGCTGAGGGATTGGCCGCTCAATAGTTCCAGCGTCTCGATGATCTCCGCGTAGCCCAAGCCGCGATAAAGGCCAACCTGCCGGGCGCGTAGCAGTTCCATCAGAACGGGGATAAAGCGGACATCGCCTGTTTCCTGAATGCGTAAAATGGTTTCGCTGGCGTCGCCGGAGCTGAAAGTGAATAAATCCTGCAATAGTTGCGCAGCTTCTTCATCGCTCACAGATTCGCCGGTAGGCAAGGGTACGACGGTGGGGAGCGAGAGATCGGTTGGTGTGGGGTTGGGCGTATTGGTGGGACTGGCGGTGGGCTGGTCAGTGGGCGGGGGTGTGGAGGATACGGCCGTTTGGCAAGCCGCCAGAATAACAACCAGCAACAACAAATAATATCGGGACATAGTTTTCTCTCCTGCTCAACTATTCACGTATCACGCATTCACGCATCACGTTTCAGTATAGCAGGAAGGGAGGGGGATACGGCCGTTTCCCACAGCCTGTAATCCTTTCACAATTTTTATCTCATGTAGGGCAAATTATTCGGGACGAATTTATTCGGGACGATAGAGCGATTTGGGCGGCAAAAGGTTGTCTTTGGCGATATTTTCCGGAAAAGCCTGGACAAAGAAAACGTTAGGCAGTTCCTCAATCTGGTGCAGAATACGCACCAACTGGCGCGGCTCCACTACTTCCAACGTCATCACCAAATGCACTTCGCCCGGCTGGTCGGTCGGCGGCGTATGAATGTAGGGGATATTCATATGTTCATCCTGCATGAGATTGGTGATGTCATAAAGCAATCCGGGCCGGTCATACACCTTGACCTGGACGTTGACCAGCCGGGCCTGACGGGGTGATTCTCCCCAACCCAGCTTCAACAGGCGAAACTGATTGCGATTATGTAAAGTGGGGCAATCTTGCTTGTGAACTGTGACCCCACCATCCCTGCGTAAAAAACCCATGATAGTGTCGGGCGGCTGGGGATGGCAGGTGCCACATAATCTCAGGCTACGGCCGTCGGCATGAGTCACCACAAACCGCTCCCCATTTTTTGCAGTCACCGTATTGCCCAGATTATAAGCCGGTCCGTTCGCCCATTTCTCCTCCAAGACACGCAGGGCTACCGTTGTGGGTAGCACTTCAGCCCGCCCCAAATCATAATAGAATGTCTTCTGATCTGCATAATGGAACATATGGGCAATTTTTTCATGGGGATATTTAGGAAAGCCAATCATTGTCAATTCATGCTGCAAAAGGTATTTTCCTTCTGCCATTGCTTCCGGCGGCGTTAGATGGCGGAACCAGCGCCGGGCGTGAGCCCGGGCATAATTGGTAGCAATATAACCCAAATCTTCATCCAGCCAAGCTCGCTGTGGTTGAGCCTGAGCCCTTTTGATAATATTAACCCTGTCCCCATCTCGCAGCGGTTTGTTAAGCGGGTAGGAAACATCATTCACAAAAGCGGCAGAACATTGATCGCCCAGACCGGTATGAATAGCATAGGCAAAATCAATGGGGGTCGCCCCCTTGACCAACTGTTTAACTTTACCGTGCGGCGTAAAAATA
>JAJRTP010000588.1 GCA_024278255.1 Chloroflexota bacterium
ACGTCGGCGGCTTTCAGGAAGTCGTATTTGTTTGTAAAAGTGCAATGGTAGGCTTTTATTGTCGGTTATTACCACGCGGTAACCACGGCAAAATCCTGAATTATTACAAACGTCACCTGAGAGATATGCTGTTTAATAGGGCAACGGCCGTATATCTTTGCTAAAATACCAGCAGTAAGTTTGATTATCCAATTACCCAATAGCGAGGAAAAACTATGGAAAATCTAAATCAAGCAGACCTGACCGACGCCTTTGTCGAGTTGATCCGTCGCGCCGCCACCCAGCTTCCGGCCGACATGGAAAACGCGCTCAAAAAGGCGAAAGATCGGGAAGACTCCGGTTCCGCAGCCGAGGGTGCCTTCGAGACCATCCTGAATAACGTAGAGATGGCCCGCGAACACAGCACCCCTATCTGTCAGGACACGGGCACACCCATCTTTGAAATTTATTATCCGTTAGGCGTCTCCACCCGCCGTTTGGCCGGCTATATACGAGCTGCCGCTGCTATCGCCACCGAGCGCAATTACCTGCGGCCCAACGCCGTAGACAGCCTCACCGGGGAAAACAGCGGCGACAATACCGGCGAAGATTTCCCCACCATGCACTTCCATGAATGGGACGAGCCGGCTATCCACGTTGACCTATTACTCAAAGGGGGCGGCTGTGAAAACGTCTCCACCCAGTACAAGCTGCCCAATGCTAATTTGGGCGCCGGGCGAGATTTGGAAGGGGTACGCCGGGTAGCTCTGGACGCTGTACAGCAGGCGCAGGGCCGCGGCTGTGCGCCGGCCGTCCTGGGCATTGCCATTGGCGGGGATCGGGGCGCATCTTATGTCAAATCAAAGGAGCAGCTATTCCGGCCGTTGGAAGACGAGAACGAAGTGCCGGAACTGGCCGAACTGGAAGACCGCCTCTACGAAGAAGCCAATGAATTGGGCATCGGCCCGATGGGTTTTGGCGGCAAGACGACTGTTCTGGGCGTGAAGGTGGGGACGCTGCATCGGCTGCCCGCTTCCTATTTTGTTTCCGTGGCTTATATGTGCTGGGCCAATCGCCGGGCGCACATGGACGTAACGCTGCAAGACGGCAAAACGGAGGTGCAATATGCTTAGGTTAACCACACCCATTTCCGACGAAGAAATCCGCTCCCTGAAAACAGGCGATACCGTTTACCTGAACGGCGTCATTGTGACGGGACGGGATGCGGCGCATAAGTTTATGATTGAGCATTTCATCCGCAATGAACCGCAGCCGGAAGAAGTCGAATTGGACGCTATCTTAAAGGAACTGCTGGATGGTGGCGTCATTTATCACTGTGGCCCAGTAGTGAAGCAGCATGAGGACGGCTCTTACTCCTTTGTGGCTGCCGGACCGACGACCAGCATCCGTGAGGAAGTGTATGAACCGGAAGTGATAGCGTATTACAACCTAAAAGGGGTCATCGGCAAGGGCGGCATGGGACCGAATACGCTGAAGGCGTGCCAGGAGCAGCCGGCCGTTTACTTTCATGCGATTGGCGGGGCGGCCAGCCTCATTGCCCAGGCGGTGAAGGAAGTGATTACGGTGTACAAACTGGAGTTTGGCGTGCCGGAAGCGATGTGGGTTATCCGCGTGGAGGATTTCCCGGTGGTGGTGACGATGGACAGTCACGGGGACAGTATCCATGAGCAGGTAGCGGCGCAATCGCAGGCAAAATTTGCAGAATTGATAGCGGCATAGTTTGTGAGACGCAAAAAATTATTGGCGTATTGCGTATTGCGTATTGCGTATCGGTTAGGCAATACGCAATACGCAATATTGTTGTTTACGGCCGTATCCCTCCTCTTCCTCTCCGTCAGCCTGACAAATGCCCAAACGGATACCCCGGAGGCGACACCCACGGTAGACCGTCTGGCTGCGCCGCCCACTGTGCCCGCCCCCACCCAGGCAGATGAGGGGGCGCAATTGTACTGGCTGCACTGCCAACCCTGTCACGGCGACGTAGGCCAGGGTTTCAGCGATGCTCCAGATGACGATTGGCGGGCACAGTATCCCCCGGAAGACCAGTTTTGCTGGAATTCAGGCTGCCACGGGCCACGGCCGTATGAAAACGGCTTCACCATCCCCCGCAAAGTCCCGGCCGTGCTGGGCGATAATACCCTGACCCGTTTTGCCACAATGGAAGAAGTGTATGCGTATATTTCTGTAAATATGCCGTACCAGTGGCCGGGCATTCTGGAAGATGAGGAGTATCTGGCGATTACGGCCTTTTTTGCCCGCGACCAGGGGGTATGGCAGGGGCAGCAGCTCACTGAAGCGGAACTGGCGGATTTGCGGTTACGGCCGTTGCCCACGCCGGAACCATCCCCCACACCGCCGGCCGCCCCGGAACCTGACCCAGCCGCTTTTCCCTGGCTTTTCGCGGGGATCGGCCTTTTTCTGATTTTCCTTCTTGGAGGATTTTTATGGCGTCAACGGAACCGGTAACAGACCACTTGTTGGCTTTGCCGTCCCAGGACGATAGCAGCCGGCGCGCCAGCTACTACAAATTAGGCGCAGCTAACGGGCTGCTAATCGGTATGGCTATTGTGGCCGGTTTTTGGCTGCCCAAAGCAGTTGCCCTCTCCCGACTGCCGGTTGATTTTCCTTACGCCGGTATCATTTTTAATGCTGTCTTTATCGTGGCAATTTGCACACTGACCGGCTGGCTGACCAGCCGGGTAAACAAAATCTGGTTGACGCTGCTGCTTTGGCTGGGCACGGCCGTTATCATCACTGTCAGTTTGGGTGGGATGCCACTCACCGGGCAAAACTGGTTCATCTGGCTGACCGATGCCCGCTTTAAGGGTCTACCTATTTTTGAATGGCCGGAACGTATTCTGTGGTGGTATTTTGTCGTCGGTTCCTTCCTCTTTTTGTTTATTATTACCGGCCTGGCTTTGCTGCAAGATTACCGGCTGGAACGCGCCCAACTGGAATTGAGGGGGAACGGCCGTTGGAGTGTCCGTACCTTTCTCATCCTCTTTCTGCCGTCGCTTTTAGTGGTATTAGGAGCCTACGCCATACCTGATTTGATGCACAACGCGGCGCGGGAAGGATTGGCTTTTACGATGCAGGGCATAGAAGGCAGCCGCAGTTATGCGGGGGATGATTTATTTGGCTATTCGCTGGAGACAGGTTTCAATTATTCGGCGCTGGAAGGGGTTTTGCCGGATATTGCAGGGCCGTATACGCTGATTGCGGGGGAAATGAACGAGGCGGGGAGCAGCTTTACGGCCGTAGCCCATTTTGACAACGGCGCCTGGGTTAATTGTCTGGTCAACATCGAATATATCAATGCCACCTACCTCAACTTCTGCACCGACGGCTCTCTGCCCTACACAGCCGGATTTACCCACCTGCTGACCGGGCAGCCCTACCCGGAAACGTGCCGTAACTGCGCCATCGCGATAGACGACACCTGGCAAAATTGGCTCGCCGACCGCGCC
>JAJRTP010000589.1 GCA_024278255.1 Chloroflexota bacterium
CCAACCAACAAGCGAACCGGCCAGTCGAAACCTTCTATGACCATCCCACCCCGGTGGATGGCGAAAGCACGCTGCCGCGCCTTTTGGAAAGTTTAACTGCGCTGGAAGGGCCAGCTTTCAGCGTTTTGATCCTCACTGCGGCTACGCATCCCAACCTGGAACAGGCTGCGGCCAATCGTGTCGAAACGCTTATCGCCCCCTTCCAGGCTCATTATCCCATCGTTCAGGCAACCGAGAGTGATGCGGCTTTCATCCGCCAGCGTCACCCCCATCTGGCCAGTCACGTTCAGATGCGCGGCTACGCCGGCGTCCGCAACCTGCAACTGCTGCTCGCCCATGCTTTGGGGGCCGAAGTGATCATCGCTTTGGATGATGATGAGGTTGTCGCTCCGGACTACTTGCAGACGGCGCTGCATTTTGTGGGGCAAAAACATGAGGGTCAACAGGTGCTGGGGCTAGCCGGATTTTATCTGGATGTTGACGGCAATGTTCTGGTACCGGAATTTCCCCGTACCGGCAATGTGTATCTGGACAAGTTTGCCATTATGAATGAGGGGACGCGGGCGTTACTGGCTGCAAACGGCCGTTTAACGCCCACACCCGTCGTATTTGGCGGCAACATGGTCTTCCATCGAGATTTGTTCACCCAGGTAGGGTTCGATCCGGGCATCACGCGCGGCGAAGACATTGATTATCTGATTAACGCCCGGATGGCCGGTTTCAACTTTTGGCTGGACAAAGAATTAGTTATCACGCATCTGCCGCCGCACCATTTCAACCTGTCGCCCTATGTAAAAATGGCCGAAGACGTGCGTCGCTTTCTGTACGAGAAGGAAAAGCTGCGCCTGGCTGCGGAGCGGGGCATACACACGCCCACTATTGCCGAACTATCTCCCTACCCTGGCTGTTTTCTCACTGATGGTACGGCCGACCAGGCCCGATCTGCATTGGAAAGTATCGCCACACCAAAATTAATGCAGGCATATGGTACCCCTGCTGACATTGTAGCGCTAAGCCAGAAACACGCGCGTCAAGTTGCCCCCGATTACTTTGAGTTTGCCCAAATCTGGCCGCGATTGATGACGGCCGTGATCAAAGCCTATGAGTAACAAACGGGCAACGAATTCCCACTTGATTAATGCTAAATTGACGATTGCCTGAGACACTATCGAGCCCTGCAAGAGTAGATCGCTTATCTTAACCACCTGTTCCTCGCTCCTGGGTAAAGTCATGTGACCTCCTAAGAGTAGAATAGTTCATATCGGCGAACTAAATCTACTCAATAGGAGGCACAACATGATTGATGAAATCACCCGTTTTGTCAACTGGCTGCATCGCCGCAATCCCCAGGCTCGCACCTGGCGCGATTATGGCTATGACCTGAACCAATTTCTAGCCATTGTCGGCGACAAACCCCCAGCCGCCATTACCGTTCACGATGTAGACAACTTCATCATGGCCCAGGCCGCTCGCGGCCTCCAACCCGCCACTATCAACCGCCATCTGGCGGCCGTCATTTCCCTGTACACCTTCCTTTCCGACGAAGACCCCGACCTGGTTTGCCCGGCGCTGCCCCATCGCCATACCCTACGGGAACCACAGCGGCTGCCCCGGCCGGTAGCAGAAGCAGATTTGCAGCGTTTCTTTGCCGCTATCCGGGATGCCGGCTGCGGCTCCGTTCAGCGCCGGTGCGACCAGGCCATGTTCCTGCTCATGCTCCGCTGTGGCTTACGCATCGCCGAAGTCGCCAGCCTGCGCTTGCGTGACCTTTCCCTGGATGAATCGCCGCCGCGCCTGTTGGTCACCGGCAAAAACAGCAAGGAGCGCATCGTCTATCTGTCAGACCAGGTGCGGCGGGCGGTGCAAGCGTACCTGGCTGAACGCCCTGCGGCTGAAAGCGACGCCGTTTTCCTCAGCTACCAACTGGCCGGATTGTCTACTACCGCCATTCACAAACGGCTGATGCGTTACCGGGCCGTGGCCGACGTCAACCTGACGGCCCACCAACTGCGGCATACCTTTGCCAATGACCTGGTGGCGTCCGATGTGCCGGTGACGACCATCCAGAAATTGTTGGGCCATTCCTGGTTAGCCACCACCCAGACCTACATTGCCGCCAATGACCGCAAAGTGCAGGCGGATTTTTATGAGGCGGCGCAGCAACTGGCCGGCTGGCAGGCTGAGCCAGCGCCGGAGGGACAGCCATGAACGAGAACATGCTGCCCATTTCTGCCGTTGACCGGTACACGGCCGTCTTGAAAAACAGCCGCAAAGCCAAACTGCCCCCGGGTTATCCCCTGCCCCAACCCCCGGCCGCCTGGCCGGAAGAAAATGTGGCTTTGTTGGAGCGGTATCTGGCCTGGCTCATCGCCGATGGCGCCGGGCACACCTGCATCATGCAGTATTACCTGCCAATGGCCGGGCACGTTCTCGGCTACCATTTGCAGCCGCACGCGCAGCTCGACATTTCGACTGGCTCAATGCCGGCTCTCGATACCGGCCTGGAACGGGTCATGGCTTACATCACGGCCAAGCAGCTCAACCCGGCCTGGACGAGGATGTGCCGCTACGCCCTAACCCGCTTTCGCCGCTTTATGCTGGCGGAGAGAGGGATAACTGAACAGCCGGTGAGCTTCAAGCCGCCCAACGTGGCCCAATACCAGGAGGATCTGCCCGATTGGCTGGTGGCGCAGCTCACCCAACTGCAGCATATCCGGCAGGCCAACTGGCGGCCCGCCCGCCTCAGCGAAGCCATTCTGCGCTTTTGGAGCGTCCACACCCGGCTGTGGCGCTGGCTGCTGGCTCATTATCCCATCCGGGAAGTGGGTGACATCAAGCGGGCGCATGTTTTTGCCTACATGGATGAACGGCTGGCGGCGGGGTACAGTCCGAAAGGGGTGAACCAGGACATACGCAGCTTCCAGGCCACGCTCCATTTCTTGCAGGAGCGGGGGTTTGCCGTCCCCCGCGCCTTGCTCCGTCTGCCCGGCTTGAAGGAGCCGGACAGCCTGCCCCGTTTCTTGACGGACGAGCAGGTGAGCCTGCTGCAGGCCGACCTGGAGGGGCGGGTGCGGCGAGCGGAGACGGGGACGCAGCGGCGCAATGCGTTGCTGGACAGAGCCGCTTTCTATTTGCTGTGGCAGGGCGGGCTGCGCCTGGGGGAGGTGGAGGAACTGCGCCTGGATGACCTGAATATTTCGACAAGCTCAATACAGGTTCTGGACAACAGGCAGCTCCTCATCCGGCAGGGGAAGGGGCGCAAAGACCGGGCGGTGTATCTGACGGACAAAGCGGCCGCCGCCCTGCGAGCGTACCTGGCCGTTCGCGGCGGCGGAGCAACCGGCCACGTTTTTCTTTTCCGGCATCAACCGGTGGGCAAGGATTTCATTCGCGGCCGTATCAAAGCGGCGGGGAAACGGGCCGGGGTCAAGGTGACGCCGCACCAACTGCGCCACACCTTCGCCACGCAGTTGGTCAATGCCGGCTGTAAAATCACCACGATTCAGGCGCTGTTGGGGCACAAGCGCATCAACACCACGCTGACCTATGCCCGTGTCCATGACCGCACAGTGGCCGAGGATTATTTTGCCGCCATGGCGGTGGTGGAGAAGCGGTTGGCGCCGCATTTGCCCGCACTGTCTAACCAGACAACGGCTGTCAATAGGGCTGTGCAGAAGGAGCATGATAATGGAAGCGGCCGTTTGTTAACGCTCGTAGACGCGCTGGAAACGGAGGCGTTGAATGGCAGCCAACAGGTGTTAGTCGCCGAACTGCGGGCCGGCATCCTGGCTCTGGCTGTTTAATGGGGGATAGTAGATTCTGTCTTGGCATCCCCTCTGTGTGGAAAAGAGGGCGGGGGAAAAACCCGCCGCCTCTCTTTTCCGCTTGGGGTAGGGTTAGCTTACTACGGCCGTGTGGCGGCTGTCAAGCGGCCGTATCGGATTCCTCAAGTGCAACACTTGCTCTTACCTTGGGGAATGATTACTCGCGGTCATCGGTCATTGTTAATGTGCTGTCGTCGTAGGGGCTGTGGAATTGTGGGTAACTGGGAAGTTTGCAGTTATCCACATTTCCACCAGCCCTCCAAATGACTCATTACTGAAAAATACGTTCAAAACGTTTAACTATTCCAATTGAGCTATTCTGCAGGCGCCCATATTGGGCCAAATACAGCACACTTGCCAGACCCGGCATCCGTAAACTTAAAGGCATCTCCGTCAATTCGTGCGATGGCTATGGGATTGCATTGTTGAGATTCAAATTGCAAAATGAAACTTACCCACTCTCCATCATTCGACCAACTTGGATATCGAGCTCCATTTGAACCAGTCGCGTCGATTTTTTCTACCAGGCTCATTAAACAAGTTTCTTCCCTGGTGGCAAGTTGTGTAAAACAAATTGTACCTGTATTTGAGTAAATGATTTTGTCGCCTTTACGTGACCATGGGAATGAATGGATGTAGTAACGTTTGTCGTTTTCGGATGGAATGATCAAAGGCTCAAATATACCGGTTTTGATAGCAACCAAATAAACAGCAGCAAACGAATATACAGGTAATGCTGGATTATCAGGAGGGAGTCCAGGTGTAATATATACAGCAAGCTGTTTAGCGATTGGAGACCAACTCGCCTGTGCGAATGTGAGCGAGAGGGGATCTTTGAGTTCTCGTATTGAGCCGCTGACAAGATCTATAACCTCCAGTACAGTGTGCAAGTTTTCTTCTTCTCCTGCCCAGCGCACAAACGCAATCTCACTGCTATCAAATGACCAGCCAGCTAATGAAAGCAACCGCACATCTGTTTCCAACACCATCTCTTGGTTGGTGACAAGATCATAGATGGCAATGCTGTAGAGTGAAAAAGCATCGTCGGGAATTGAATACAGTAAATAGCGGCCATCTGGCGACCAATGAGGAGTACTATAGGAGGCAGAAGTGCCCTCAATTAGTGATAGTAAGCCTTGACTAATTTCAAGGATAGCGAGGTTCTTTTGTTTTCGGCTCCACCCAACCAACGAATTACCATCGGGGGACCATGGCTGTCCGCCGAGTGTCAGCGAAACATCTTGGTAGTTATCCTTATTTGGCTCCCACACAAAAGAACCCGATACTAACGATTCACTTAGAGAGCTAATTGCGTTCTCTGTAGGCACCGCCGTTAGAGCAGCAGTCGGCTGAGGCTGAGACTCAGGCGCAGGCATAAGGATTAATGGTGGTTTGATAGTAGGTGTTTTCTTTAGTGGAATTGCTGTGGGAGTAACTAGCACTGCAGGTGGTGTATTCCGGACTGTCCCCATAGTTGAAGATGTTGTTTCTTTTATCTCTTCATGGGTATTTACAGTACAAGAAACAGTAACTGAAATAATACAAAAAACTATCCAGGCTCTATTGCGGAACAGCCTAAAAATCGTGATTGTTAAAGACATATTCTCTACTCCCAGATATCTTCTGGATCAACAGCCTGAAGACCCCACCATATGTTCCACGCAGGAGCATTTTCTCCACCGCATGCTGTTGTGCAAAGTGAGGAAGCCCACAGGACGCCGGAATTACCAACTCTAATCTCAGTGTGTAAGTGATTGCCAGTACTATTTCCTGTGCTACCCAACAAGCCAACAACAGTCTCCTCATCTACAACATCACCCAGAGTCAATGGTGATTGATGATTAAGATGTGCTGAGAGGATAAAAATGGATTGACCTTCTTCAAGCCCATAAGCCTCCAGCACCTCTTGTGGGAGACTATTGTATCCAACCTCAATGATAATCACATTTCCATACCCTCCGTTAATCTTTGCGTATTCGGGATCACCAACACCGAATCTGCCGTACAAATCATTACAATCGTTGATTGCGCACGGGTCTGTAAGGACAACAAGACCTGAGATTGGCGCATATACAGGAGTACCTACGGCATCTGGATAATCAACACCAGGATGCCCTGCCTGAAAACCTCGTCCCGGAGTAGGATTCGGCAATGGGCGCAGGGGATCATTAAATATCAAAGGTCTCTTGCCTTTCAGGATATCGATTTCATGACCGATTAGCGAAGGCAAACCTGGATACGGAGATAAGATATCATAGTCACGACAGTTGCCATTAATGTCACATTCTCCATGTCCTGATGGATCTCGATATCTGAGAGGATTGTTTCGCGTATAGGAATATCTATTTAGTGATTGCGGGTCGGCCGGATCAGGCACAATGGTATCCGCTGAGATGAAGCGGTTAAGATAACGTCCATAATACCGCGCATTCATATAAATCAGCCCCAGGTCATCTGCGCCGCCGCCA
>JAJRTP010000590.1 GCA_024278255.1 Chloroflexota bacterium
ACTGGATGAAGACGGCCGTTACAGCTTCACCGTGACTGACGTAGACCCCAACTGGGTTTACCTGGTCAGCGCGGAAAACGACGATCTGACGTTTAACAGCAGTGCCGCCCAGGTAGAACGGGCCAATCCAGAACTCGATTTGCCTGTTACCGTTTACAACAAAACGACAGATAGTTCGGCCATTGACGTTGAGCAGATTCATCTGGTACTCAACTTTGTGGAAGATACAGTGCAGGTTTCTGAATTGTATGTGTTCAATAATAATGATACGGTCGTATTCGTTGGCGAAACCGGCAATACAGACGATGGCACCGTAGAAATGTTCTTGCCGGCCGGGGCTGAAAACGTAGATTTCCGTCGCGCTCTGGGTAGCTTTGATAATTTCGTCGCCGCCACTGAAGTCATAGCTACTGAAACCGGCTGGGCTGACACCGTCGCTGTCAGGCCGGGGCTATCTTCTTCTGTTTTACTGGTGAGTTATGATCTGCCTTATGATGACGGCTTGCTGCTGGCCCATCCCCTGGGCTATCCTGTCAAGCAGGCCAGCGCCATTTTGCCGGATGTAGGCGTTACCATTGAAGACGGCGGTTGGGTGGCGCAGGGCAGTCAAACCACGCCCGGTGGCGAAATCCTGAGCTACTTGAATGCGGACATGGCCGGAGCGGATACTTTGAATGTAACCCTGGACGGCCGTCCCCGCCAGGTGGCTGCTGGAGAACAAGGCGGTTCGTTGCTGGTGCGCGATAACCAGACAGAACTGATTGTGGGAGTAGTTTCCTTTTTAATTGTCCTGGCGATTGCTGCCTGGTTCGTGCATAAATGGCGCAATCCCGAACTCCAGTTGGCAGATAGCGACGCGCTTATCTACGCCATTGCCGAGTTGGATGATGCCTACGACGCTGGTGAAATTGAAGAAAATGAGTACCAACAAAAACGAAACAGCTTGAAGGCAGAATTAGAAGGCATCTGGCCTGGGTAGAAAACATGTTCAAATTTGTCACACTTTACCGCCGCGTAGATGATGAAATGGCTCTGGAAGGCTTCTTTTCCGGCACCCATTTACCCCTGGCCGAAAAACTCCCCTATCTGGCTAAACGGGAAGTGAGCCGCATCAGCCGCAAGCCGGGCGGGGGCGAGTCCCGCTTCCACCTGATGTTTGAGTTGTACTTCGACACAGAAATCCACTTCCAAAAAGCCATCTCCAGCGAAATAGGCATCGAATTGATCACGGCCCTTAAACCCTGGGCTGACGCCAAAATCATTACCTGGTTTTTCTCAGATTCTTTTGAAGAAGATATGGAGATAATAAACCGGCCGCCGCCAGTACCGGAGAAAGCAGAACCGGAAAGTGACAACGAGTAAGTTTTACTCGCCGTCGCCGGATGCTGCGGCCGGAATAAAGGTTTGGTAGACGAGAGGCGCGTAAACAAAGTTGTGGTCAGTGGGAATACCTTCATTGTTTAAGCCGCCCAGAGCAAAAACGCGCGTTTCAATATTGGCCACGCCCAGATTAGTCCAGGAAGTCGTGTCACTGAGCATAGGGGTGCTGACCAGGCCCCATTGATCGGTATTGGGATCGTAAGCTTCGCTGGTTTCGATTTTGTTCTGCTCATCCATCCCGCCACCGAATACGTACAGCTTATTGACCAAAACGGCCGCTCCTGCCCCAGCACGCGGTGACGTCATTGGGGCGCAGCTTTCCCATTGAGGAGTGTCTGCATTCAAGTCCAATACCTCGCAGGAGTCCAGTTCTTTTTCCCCGTCCCAACCGCCGGCCACATATAATTTACCGGCAATGATGCCGCCGGCCGGCCACATCCGCGCCTGATTCATTTCTGGCAACTGCTGCCAGGTGGCGGTGCTGCCCGGATCATACCGGAAAACGGTGTCCAATGCAGAATCTCCCTTGCCGCCGCCAATCAAATATAATGAATTACCGTCAGACAGGGTTAGCCCGCCGCTGACGTCCTCAGGCAGTGAGGCAATGCTGCGCCAGGCATCCTGAGCCGGGCTGTACGCTTCCACGATGTTGGTGGGCTGGCCGTCTGGCAAACGGCCGCCGGGCACGTAAATGATGCCCCCCAGCTCGGCTGCGCTGGCGTCGGCTACGGCCGTAGGTTTCTGCACCCCTTCTTTCCACGTATGTTCCGCCGTATCGTAAATCCAGACAGCATTGGTAACCCCTTCTGCGGTTTCCCCACCCAGCAAATACAAATCCAGGCCAAAGGGAGCCAGAGCGGCGTGAGCTACGGCCGTGGGTAACGGCCGTCCCTCCCACCAATTATCCGTTAGTTCCACCAGGGTGTATGGTTCAGCTTCAGCGACTGTCTCATTGTTACTGGCAATAAACCAGCCCGCCAGCACCGCCCCAGCCACCAAAATCAGGATGACGGCCGTGATGAGGATAAGCGTCTGCCAGGTGAGGCGTCTGTGTGGGGCAGGTGCTTCTGTAGCGGTGGATTGTTGGTTTTCCTGTCCATTATTTGAGGAGATTTCCGGGGCTTGGGTGGCTGTTTCTGCGGGAAGGGGGGGCGGTACGGCCGTTTCCACCGCTTCCGCTCCCGGCACGGCAATAATGCCTTGCCGGATAGCCTCTGTGGTCGCTTCTGTGCGGGAAGCAGCATCCAGTTTTTTGTAGATATTGCGCAGATGGACTTTAACTGTGTTCTCACTGATAAATAGTTCCTGGGCGATTTGCTTATTGCCAGCCCCTTGTGAGACACAATTCAATACTTCCAACTCGCGTTTGCTTAACGGTTCTCCCTTGTCAGCCATAACTTGATTATAATCTGGGCCACCCTCCCCAAAAAGCGGCTTAAGGTACTATCCTCCCGGTGCAGGTGTTACCGATGGCAAAATCGGGGGGGCTGTGATCGGTTCTGTCCCGGTAATGTTCAGCGTATCCGTGATGGGACCAGACGGCGTTGGCGTGGCCTGGGCACAGCCTTCCCGTGCCTGCGTCAGTTTGCCCCCCAACTCGGCCGACGTTTGTTGAAAGCTGGCTTCTTCATAATATAGTACGGCCGGGCACCAATCCAGGTTAGCCGCATACAGATCGCCCATATTGACCAAAGATTCATACAAAATATCGCAGGCATTGTGATAGAAGGGGGCCGCCAAACACAAATCCCGGAAGAAGTAGGCTGTCAAATCCCAGTTGACGCCATAATAAGAAATGCCCTGCGTGTACAAAGTAGCCCAAAGCCGGTAATCCAGAGCCGATTGGGGTAAATCCCCCAGCTTTTCCGCTTGATCCAGGTAGAACATACCGGTTTCGATATTGTCGCCAGTAAGCAAGTCTACACCATATTCCAGGTAAGTATCATACAGCATTTGGTCTGTTTCCAGCCGTTCATAGTTGGGAAACTGCATTTGAAAAGCGAGCAGCGCAGGCAGGGCTTCCTCCCAGGTTTTGCTGGCGGTCAATCGTCTGAGACGTTGCAGTTCGCCGGCCGGATCGGCAATGAGGCCGGGCGTGGCAGTGGGTAGAGGTACGGCCGTAGGCGTCATAACCTCCCCCTGCACCAATTCTGATTCATCCGGTTTCGTCTGGGCTTGCTGCAATAAAGTCCGGGCTGCCTGATTGTTGGGGTCCCGCTCCAGCACCCAATCCAGACGGCTGATGGCCAGAGCCATATTTCCCTGATTCACATCTTCGCGGGCCAATTGCACCTGCCTGTCAACCGCCGCCCGTAGTTCTGCTGCCTGATTTTCTGCCAGCTTACGCTGTCCGCTCTGATACCCCAAAAAGCCCACAACCAGTAACCAGGCAATGATCACGGCCAGCAAAATCAGGACTACACCCAGGATACGATAGAGTATCTTGGTGGGTTTTTTCGATTCCGGATTTTCCTCAGGTGAATTGTCTCCCTGGGGGGCTGCATCACTCATAATAACTCAATTATGCGCCAGTTAGAAGTTCAACTTCTCAAAGAAGTTGAACTTCTGCCAGTATACCTTATTTCCCAACCATTTCTCGATAAACAGCCACCGTTTGGGCAGCGATTTGGGCTTGGGTGTAATGGGACAGCACACGCTGCCGCCCTTTTTGGCTGAGTTCATTGTGTAAAGCAGGTGATTGTAGCAGGTGTAGCAGGTGAGTATGCAGTTCATCCGCACTATTTTCAGCAAATGTTAAACCCGCGTCGCCAATCACGTTGGGGATTTCACCGCTGTCGGAGCCGATGACGGGGCCGCCGCAAGCCATGGCCGCCACCAATACCCGGCCAAATTGCTCTTTCCAGTGGGGCAAGGTGCGGGAAGCCAAGACCAGCACATCCAACTGCTGCAAATAGGTGGGCATCTGGCAGGAGGGGATGGCGCCGTCAAACTGTACTCTGTCCTGAATGCCTAACTGGCGGGCTAACTGTTCCAGGTACGGCCGTTCCGGCCCTTCTCCCGCAATATGTACCCGCCACACCCCCGGCAGCCGGGCCGCCGCTTCCAGCAATAAATCCAGCCCCTTTTCCGGCACCAGCCGCCGGTTGGCCGAACCAATCACAAAGCTGCGTCCCTCATCCCGTGGCCCACGCGGTGGATACATCGCCGGGTCAATACCAAATTGGGGAATAACCCGGTACGGCCCGGCGTACCCCTTGTTTTGCCACACCCACACCGCCTCGTGGTTGCCCATGATGGCGTAATCCACGCCGCGCAGCACTCGCTTTTCCAGTGTGCGGAAAGGCGGCGGGTAGCGCCGTTCCAGATTTTGCCAGCTAAAAAAGAGTGATTTGGCCCCGGCCTTTTTCCCCTGACGCAGCGCCAGCCAGGTTGCCAGATTGTATGGTTCTTCATCAATGTGCAGCACGTCCGGCCGCACTTCTGCCAATCGCTTTTTAAGGGTGGGGAAGTAGTAGGTGTGGTACTGGCCGTTAAAGCGGATGGGATCCACCAGCAGTTGGTAGCCGTCTGTGTGGCCCGGTTCCAGGGTAACTGGCGCGGCCGGATCGTGCCAGGCAGGCGGCACGATCACCGTTAATGCCACATCATCAAATTTGGCTATTTCTTCCAGCTTTGTCCGGTAGGCTTCCACCAGACACGCTTTGGAAATCATAAGTACACGCATGGATTTTGTCCCCGTCGTTTTGACGCAGGTGCCTATTTTGCTATACTTGCCCCGCTTTGACAAACAAGGCAAATGTTATGCAATCTTATCTGAAACGCATATCTGGCCCGTCCGCTTTTGGATGGGCTTTGTTACTGATAGCCATTGTGGGACTGGCGGCCGTTTTGCGCTTGTGGCAGTTGGGCAGTTTGCCGCCGGGGTTGTACCGGGATGAGGCGTTTAACGGCCTGGATGCGCTGCGGGTGCTGGATGGGAATGGGGCGATTTTTTTTGAAGCCAATAACGGCCGTGAACCCCTCTACATCTATCTGACGGCCGCAGCCACCGCCCTCTTTGGCCGTTCCGCCGCCTCCCTGCGTCTGGCCGCTGCCCTGACCGGCATCCTCACTACCTGGCTCACCTACAAATTGGCGGCGGTCTGGTTTGACCGGTTGACCGGCTTGTTTGCTGCCTTCATCTGGGCCACGACTTTATGGGCCGTGCATCTCAGCCGGGTGGGATTGCGTCCCATTTTGCTTGTCGCCGCTCTGACGTTGACCTTCTGGCTGGCGACGCTGGCTTATGAAAAGAGTACAGCAGATAAGGAAAGGAACAGATTTTTCTACCCTCAATCGTCAATCCTTTGGTTTGTGGCAGGATTGGCTTACGGAGTGGCCTTTTATACTTATCTGGCAGTGCGTTTTACGCCGCTTTTGCTGGCGCTGATCGTCGTTTATCTGATTTGGCGGGACGGCCGTCGCCGCTTGTGGCCGGGATTGGTATGGTTTGGGCTGGGTACGGCCGTTGTCATCACCCCGCTCGTCATTTTTTACGTCCAAAATTTCGATCTGTTTCTGGGCCGGGCCGGGCAGGTGTCCATCTTCAACCCCGTCATCAACGGCGGCGACCTGTGGGGCGCGTTGTGGCGGCAGACGAGGCAGGCCCTGGGCATGTTCCTCTGGCGCGGCGACAGCATTGTGCGCCACAATTCGCCGGGGCGTCCTGTATTTGACTGGCTGCTGGCTGTCCCCTTTCTGCTTGGCCTGGTTTGGTGTGTGCGCCATTGGCGGCGGGCGGGGGCGATGATTTTGCTGCTGTGGACGGCCGTGATGCTCATGCCCACCATCCTGGCCGAGGACACGCCCCATTTTTTGCGCGTTGTTGGGGTGCTGCCCGCTGTTCTCATCTTCCCGGCCATCGGCCTGGCCCACATCTGGCGCTGGGAGCGGCTGCCGGGGTGGCTGCGGCAGGGGGCGGTGATGGCGCTGTTGGCGGGCAGTTTGTTCATCACCGCGCGGGATTATGTCAATTATGGCAATGATCCAGAGACGGCATTGATGTTTGAGGCGGCGGCTGTAGAATTGGCGGAAGATTTGCAGGCGGAAGAGAGGGGTACGGCCGTTTACCTGGATCGCTGGTTCTGGGATGAGCCATCGCAAAAGGGCTGGCCTGCCATTCCCTATCTGACCGATTTGGACAACGTGCATTTTTACCGCCCGGAGACTGGCCTACCTCCTGCCGCGCCGGGGCAGCCCGTTTCCATTTACGCTTGGCGCTTTGGCGATTTGTCCTTTGTACCCGGCTTGATGCCCGTGCCCGGCACTGTAGATGTGCAAACCGGGCCATTGGCACGAGGCGATCTGGAAACGGAGGCTTACCCGTTGTATGTTCGTTATCAGGGTACGCCGGGGTTGCCGGGCAGCGATTCAGCGGCCAATTTTGGGGACGTAATTCGGCTGGAAGAGGCGGTGCTTTCGTTTGACGGGGATGATTGGCTGGTAGATTTGACGTGGGCGGCGGATACGGCCGTTGATCCCCATCTCGTCGCCTTTGTTCACCTCGTCGGGCCGGAGGGAATGTTGGCGCAAAGTGATGTGCCGCCGGGCGGCGGCAACTGGCTGCCGGATTGGTGGCAGCCGGGCCAGATTGTGCGGGAAGAAAGGCGGTTTGGGGGGATACGGCCGTATGACCCTGCACAAGACCTCATCCGCATCGGTGTTTACAATGCCCAAACCGGCCAAAACCTGCCCCTGATGGACGAGTCTGGCCAGGAAATCGGCGAGTTTTACATTTTGGAGAGTAGGGATTGATCGCCAATCTCCCCTGCGCATACTATTCAACAGCCAATCGCACAGGAACCGTGCTTGTAACTTTGGGGCATTACGGGTAAAAAGAGGATGATGGGAAGGCAAGGGCAAATCGGTATTTGGGTAGTGGTGTTAATCTGGCTGGGGCTGTTGGCCCAGGGCCTCCCGGCGCGCGCCCAGGCACTCCCCACGGCGACGCCGGATGCAGATGGCGTTATTTATTACGTGGTGCAGCCGGGCGACACGTTGTCCGCTATTGCGGCTTACACGGGCGTGCCTATTGAAACGCTGCTGGCTTTGAATAATTTGAGTAATTCTGATTTTATTGTGGCCGGCGATCGATTGATTGTGAGCATTATCACACCCGAAGCTACGGAAGTACCGCTGACGCCCACAGCTACACGGCCCCCGCCAACACCGGTAAATACGGCCGTACCCCCGCCCCCCACCCTGCTCTGCCTCACCGCTTTCACCGATGCCAACGGCAACGGCCAACAAGACCCCGGCGAACCTTTGCAGGCGGCTGTGGCTTTTACCGTTTTTGATAGTACGGCCGTTGTCGCCAACTACGTCACCGATGGCCTGTCCGAACCCTACTGCGTAGACATCCAGACGCCCGGCGAATATCAGGTGACGCGCTCTGTGGCCCCCGGCGAGACGTTGACTACCAGCGGCAACCGTACCGTTATCATCAACCCGCAGGATGTGGTGCAATTGCAATTTGGCGGCTTTATCGGCACAGCGCTCCCTGTAACATCTACGCCGTCACCTCGCCCTACTGCGCCACTGCCGCAAGATTTGCCAGTGGTGGGCAGCGGCTCGTCCGAAGAGGTCACCGTACAAGATGAACCGGGTGTAAGTCAGGCTGGCCTGATCTGGCTGGGCGTTGTTATTATAGTAGGTTTGTTGCTTACGGCGTCGGTAGTGGCTATTCTTTACCTGCGACGGCCGTGAACGGCCGTGTCATTCCGACCAACGGAAGGAATCTTACGTCTTGACAGGCATCTGGCTGAAGGATTCCTCGATACCTCGGCATGACAAACGCAATATCTATCTGGAGATTGAACCAATATGAAAAACATTGCTTGGAAATTTTTGTTTATCACCATTTTGACTCTTGTTATCTTCAGCTATGCCCCATCCGGGCAGGCTGCCCCCGCCCAACAGGCCAACCTGCTCAACAATGCGGATTTTGAGTGGCCGTATGACATCGATGGCTCGGCCAGCGGTTGGGGCCGTTGGTTCCGCAACAGCAGTGAAGATAAATTTGACGACTGCACGAAGGGGTATCGCAAACGGCCGAATTGGAGCCAGGAAACAAATCCGGCGCTTGTCAAGAGTGGTAGTTCGTCGCAGCACGTGGGCAATATGTGGGATACCTGGTCGGCCGGTGTCCAGCAAAATGTGACGGTTAATCCCGGTTCGACCTATCGTTTCACCGTCTGGGTATACGCTTTTGCCAGCAACAATGACTTTCCCGGCCCCTCAGAAGGCGGTTTGCAATCCAATGTAAAAGTGGGGATCGATCCTAACGGCAGCGGGGTCTGGAATGATGCCGATGTGGTTTGGAGCGGTACGATAAATCCTTTGGATAACTGGCAGCAGATCAGTGTGGAAGCCACGGCTACGGGCAATCAGATTACCGTGTTTACCAGCGCCGATTATGGGGTGCAAGGCGTCAATCAATGCCGCAAGCATCTGGATTTCTGGGCCGATGCGGCCAGTCTGGTAGAGGCCGGCCCGCCGCCGACCAATACGCCGGCGCCGCTGCCCACATCGCCTCCCCCGCCGCCCGTGACCAACACACCCATCCCGCCCACACCAACCTGGACGCCGGAAGTGCCGCCCACAGCTACGGCCGTGCCCCCCACCGAAACCCCCATCCCCCCCACCGGCGGTACTATCTGCGTCAATGCCTTTGCCGATGAAAATGCTAATGGCATCAAGGACGATAACGAAGGGTACATGGGCAATGTGACCTTTACTGTGGCCCAAGGAACGCGCATTGTGGGGCAGGGCATTTCTACCGGCACAGATACGCCTGTTTGTTTCTCCGGTTTGGCGCCGGGTGAGTACCAGGTGGCCCAAACAGTGCCCGGACGATTGGAAATGACGACAGCGGGCAACACCACCGTTACCGTCCAATCGGAGCAGATAGTAGGTGTGGAATTTGGCAGCCGTATCCGTCCCGATGATGCCGGCGGCAATCCCGGTGGCAATCCTGGTGACGGCTCGGATGGCAGCGCAACGCCTGTTCCCGGCGACGGGGAAGGCGATACAGGCGGGTCTGATTCCGGCCCCAACCTTTTGGCTATTAGCGGTATACTCCTCCTGGGCGTGGGCGCACTGCTCCTGGTGGGCATTGGTCTGATTGCCCTGGGCCGGCGAAATTAAAGCGTATTGCGTAACGGCAATCGCAATACGCTATATGTAACAGTTGATGGGACGTAAGCGCGTTTTTCTGGCGGCGGCTTTACTGGTGGCAGTAGCCGCCGCCTGGCCGTTAATGGCTCAACCGGGACTGTTGAACACCCGCGGCGGTGGCGACAGTCCTTTTCTTTTGCAGCGGGTGCAGCAGTTGGTCACGGCCGTAGCCCAGGGCCACTTCCCTGTGCGCTGGATGCCAGACGCCAATTACGGCTATGGCTACCCGTTTTATAATTTTTACGCACCGCTCTCCATTTATTTGACGGCCGTCTTTCGTTTCATCGGCTTCAGCTATGTCCGTTCCATCCAGTTATCCCAACTGGCCGGGTTTTTAACGGCGGCGGCGGGGATGTTTTACCTGGCGCGCCGCTGGTTCCGCAGCGACTGGGCCGGGCTGCTGGCCGCCGTGGCCTACACTATGGCCCCTTTTCATCTGGTCAACGTCTACGTCCGGGGCGATTCTCTGGCCGAATTTTGGGCGATGGCCTTTTATCCCCTCATTCTCCTGGCCGCCGATGTTCTCATCCGGCGTTTTCGGGAAGGGCTACGGCACAACGGCCGTTACGCCGCTCTCCTGGCCCTGGCTTACGCCGCCCTCATCCTCAGCCACAACATCTCCGCCCTCATCTTCTCCCCTTTCCTCCTGCTCTACCTCCTTCTCGCCTGGCTCGCCACCCGCCCATCCCCAATTACCGGCCACCGGCCACCGACCACCGATTTCCGCTTACCGATTACCCTCCTCGCCGCCCTCCTCCTCGCCTTTGCCCTGGCCGCCTGGTTTTTCATCCCCGCCCTGGCCGAAAAATCGCTGGCGCAGTTAGATACGGTCACGTCCGGGTACTTTCATTTCAGCAACCATTTTTTAGGGACGGCGGGGCAGCCGTTGGTGCAGTCTGGCTTTTTGTTTGATTATGATGTGCTTGACCGGCAGGCGTTTCGGATGGGATTGGCGCAGGCGGTAACGATTGCAGCCGGTTTGGCGGTGTTATTGGCGACGTGGCGACGGCCGTCCACCATACAATCCTATCGCCGCCTTTTCCTCATCCTTTCTCTGCTCATCGCCACCTTCATGCTCACACCGCTGTCCCGTCTCTTGTGGGAATATCTGCCGCTGCTGGACTTCACCCAATTCCCCTGGCGTTTCCTCTCGGTGCAGGCATTTGCCGGGGCATTAGCCGTGGGGGTGCTGGCCTTGCTGCCGCGGCGGGAGATTGTGGTTCCGGTGACGGCCGTTCTCCTGTTGCTTGCCGGATTGGGCGGATTGCGACCGGACTACCTCATTCTGACAGATGCGGACGTAACAGCGGATCGGCTGGCACAGTACGAATGGTTCACGGGCAACATCGGCACGACGGTCAGCTTTGAATATTTGCCGCCAACGGTGGCCCCCCGTCCCTACACCAGCCAATGGCTAAATGGCGGGGAACGCTGGCCGGTTAAAGCGCTGTCCGGGCAGTTGACGGCGGCGGAATTGACGGAAGGACGGGCGGCGCGGCAAACGTGGCGGGTGGAAACGGCCGTACCCAGCACCCTCACCTTCCCCACCCTGTATTGGCCGGGCTGGAAGGGAGAAGTGGATGGGCAGGCGGTGGCGATACGGCCGTCTGACGGTTCCGGTCTCATCACCCTGGACGTACCGGCCAGCAGCCACGAGATAACACTGCGGCTGACACGCACCCCGGTACGGTTGGCGGCGGAACTGGTTTCGCTGGCGGCCGTACTCCTGCTGCTTTGGCTGCTCAAACCATCCCGCCCCCAATCGTGGCGGCCGTATGTGGTGGGGCTGGGGGGATTGTTTTTGGTGGTGGTTGTGGTGCGCTTGTGGCCGGAACGGCGGTTAAGTGACGACAATCTGACCTGGGATTTTGCCCAGATGGGCTACCTGCACCACGACGTAGACGGTGTACCCTATGACAACGGCCTCGTTTTATCCAGCTACGTCATCACCCCGGACAGTGCGGCAGCCGGGGAGACGGTGGAACTGCGTCTGAACTGGCAAAATCCGACAGCGGCAGAAGTGACGGCCGCTTTGTACAGCCCGGCGATCAACTGGATTTCTATCTTCGGCCGGCCCACGCCGCCGCCGGTTGTGATGGGTACGGCCGTGATCAGCGGCGAACAAACCATCATCCAACTGCCCATCCCGGCCAACGCGCCATCCGGCCTTTACGTGCCCCGCCTTCGGATCAGCGGCGCATCTCCCCTGACTCCCTCCGGTCAAACCAGAGGCAGTATATTCCTCCGCCCCATCCGCATCACAGATTCAGTTTTCAGTGGTCAGTTTTCGGCGGCCAGTTTGGACGTTCAGCCTGTTCAGGTTGTTCAACGCGACGCCGATACGTTGGATGTACAACTGGTCTGGTGGACACAAACACCGCTCAGTCCTAACTACAATGTGGGGCTGCGCCTGACGGATGCCAATGGGCAATTTTTACGCTTGATGGACACGCAAACGGGATACGGCTTCCAGCCCGGCAGCTTATGGCCGGCCGGGGAATGGGTGAATGACTGGCTGGCCATCGAACTGCCGCCGGAGGAACATGAGTTTCCTTACATTTTGTTAGCGGCGTTGTATGACGCGCGCGATCCAAACACAACCGTTCTTCTGCGTCGTCTGGGGGAGCTGGTTCCGGGGGAAGACGGCCTGATTTTCCGGCTAACGGAGCCTGTTTTTACGCCGCCGGAGGGGATTGCACCGGTAACGGCCGTATTCGGCGACACCATCCAGCTTGAAGGATACGAGATGGAGCAGTCGGGTAGTCAACTAGACATAACGCTGTATTGGCGGGCGCTGGCGGACGGCCGTGACGATTACATTCGTTTTGTACATCTGGTGGATACGGCCGTAGGCCCCCAACCCATCGCCCAGGACGACAACCGGCCGCAAAATGGCACATATCCTACCAGCCAATGGGCGGCTGGGGAGATTGTGGCGGATAAGATTACGTTTGATTTGACCAGCCTGCCTGCGGGGGAGTACCAGATAGGGGTAGGGTTTTATCCGGCGGGAAAGGGGGCGTTAACGGCCGTGGATGAAGCAGGGAATATGGTGGGGGACGGCCGTTTCTGGCTGCCGGTTCTAGTGGAGCGATAAGTTTAGCCTGCGCCCCTGCTACTTGCCGCCTTAAAAACAAAAGCCCCACCTCGCGGTAGGACTTTTGCTTGCACCGTGGCGCTCATCAACTTGTTTGAGGAGATGGCGCCACGGTGCGGTTACTTAAATAACTATCCATAAGCACCACCTCCT
>JAJRTP010000591.1 GCA_024278255.1 Chloroflexota bacterium
CAACACCGAAGCGCCTCGTGGCTTAAATAAAGTAACGAAAACGATCTGATTTTCTTGACACAAACCGGCGGCAAGCTATAATTGTCAGTCGCGGCGAATAGGCCGCTTGTTTTTTGTTTTTAGAATGAAATCGGGTACGGGCAGCAGCCTGTAATAATTAATCAGAGAGGATGTTAAGATGGGTGCTTTACCAAAACGCAGAATTTCCAAAGCTCGACGGGACCGGCGGCGGGCACATGACTCGTTAACCACGTTTCATTTAGTAGAATGTCCCGACTGCGGGGCGATGAAACGGTCGCATCACGTTTGTCTGGAATGCGGCAAGTATAACGGCCGTCAGATTTTACCGGAAGCTGAGGAATAGATAGAGGAGAAACGGCCGTGATACACGGCCTTTTTTCTGCACAGATTGGTTCAATCTCAAAGATTGAACCAATCTACAAGACATTTACAATATGAGTGTAGCATTTTTATTCCCCGGACAGGGGTCGCAGCACGTAGGCATGGGACGCGAATTGTACGATAATGCGCCCGCCGCACGTGCTGTTTTTGATCAGGCCGACGAAATCCTGGGTTTTTCCCTCTCCCAAATTTGCTTCGAGGGGCCGGAAGACGTTCTCAAGGATACAGCCAACCAGCAGCCAGCTCTCTACGTGACCAGTCTGGCCATGCTGGCCCGGATGAAAGAACAAGGCTGGGAGATGCCCGCTTTTGCTGCCGGGCACAGTTTGGGTGAGTTTTCCGCATTGGCGGCAGCGGGCGCATTTTCCTTTGCCGACGGTCTGAAGCTGGTGCGACGGCGTGGTGAATTGATGAAAGCGGCCGGAGAAGCCCATCCGGGAGCGATGGCTGCGATTTTGGCGTTGGATGTGCCCACGGTGGAGCAAATTTGCCGGCAGGCTAGTGAGGAAAACGGCCGTATTGTCCAGGTAGCCAACGATAACTGTCCCGGCCAGGTGGTCATTTCCGGCGATGAAGAGGCATTGGACCTGGCGATGGCCTTAGCCACCGAAGCCAAAGCGCGTAAAGTGGTCAAACTGCCCATCACCATCGCCGCCCACTCCCCACTGATGGCCCCGGCCGCCGACGCGCTGGCGGAAGCGATTGACGCCACATTCATTTCTGCGCCGCAGATGCCGGTCATTGCCAACGTCACGGCGGAACCGCTGACCGACCCGGACGCTATCCGCGCTGAACTGAAAGCGCAGCTAACGTCCGGCGTGGCCTGGACAGCCTCGATGAATTATTTACTGGCCGCGGGCGTGGACAGCTTTGTGGAAGTCGGCCCTGGGGACACGCTGCTGAGTTTTTCCAAGCGAATCAATCGCAAGGCAAAGCGGGTGAAACTGGTTTTGGGCGAGAATTTTTGATCGTATTGCGTATTGCGTGCTGCGTATTCTATTACGCAATACGTAATACGCTGATTTGGAGGAAACATTGTCTTTACTAGAAGGAAAAGTAGCGGTGGTAACGGGGGCGTCGCGGGGGATTGGCCGGGCGATTGCGGAAGAATTGGCGGCGAATGGGGCCAGTGTGATGGTGAATTACAATGCCAGTGCGGAAGCTGCGGCAGAAGTGGTGGCCGGGATTGTGGCGAAGGGAGGGCAGGCTACGGCCGTGCCCGCCGACGTCAGCGATTTTCAGGCAGCGCAGGAACTAATCAAAACGGCCATTGCCACCTACGGCCACATTGACATCCTGGTGAACAATGCTGGAACTACCCGTGATACCCTCTTGATGATGATGAAGGAAGACCAGTGGGATACGGTGCTGGACACAAATCTGAAAAGCGTGTTTAATTGCTGTAAAGCGGCCGTGCGGCCGATGGTACGGCGTAAACAAGGCGGCCGTATTATTAACATTTCTTCTGTTGTGGGCTTGGTGGGGCAGGCTGGGCAATCTAATTACGCCGCTTCCAAAGCTGGTGTGATTGGTTTCACCAAATCGTTAGCCAAGGAAATTGGCAGCCGCCAGATTACCGTTAACGCCATTGCCCCCGGTTTTTTCCTCACGGCCTTGACCGATGCCTTGTCGGATGAGATGAAAGAAAAATCTCTGGAATTTATTCCGCTGGGCCGTTGGGGTGAACTGCCTGAAGTGGGCTATCTCGTCTCTTTCCTGGCCTCGGACAAAGCTGCTTATATTACCGGGCAGGTTATCAATGTAGATGGCGGTATTGCTATGTAAGTGATTGAGTGATTAGCCGGTTTTCCAATCCTCTAATCACCTAATCTTCGACTACGGAGCATTCAGATGACTGAAACATACGAAAGTATTGGAAAAATAGAAGTAGCCCCTGAAGTATTATCTACCATTGCCCAATATACGACTCTACGGGTCGAGGGTGTAGAGAAGATGGCGCCTGTTCCGGCTGATGTGGCGCGCCTGTTCCGGCGGGAGAACCGGCACAGTGGCGTATTGTTGAGCCTGACCGAGAACAATAGTGTAAAATTTGATATTTACGTTATAATGAGCCCACACGTTAACATCATGGAAACCAGTAAGCGGTTGCAAACGGCCGTAATGGAAGCTGTGGATACCATGGTCGGCGTTCCCGTGGATGCCGTGAACGTACATGTTGAGGATGTCGTATATGCCCAGGGAGAAGCGGTCTAGCGTCTGATGACGGAGTTTTGATATGAAGACAAGACGCCGCGCGCGACGTATTGCCCTAGAAACACTTTACGAATACGATATTGCCCATCATCCGGTCGGAGAAGTTTTGCACTACCGGCTGGAAAGCAACCCTATGGAAACCGCCGGGGTTGAGTTTGCCTCTTATCTGATTCAGGGTGTAGTAGATAATCAGGATGAGATGGACATTCTGATTGCCCGGTATGCCCCGGAATGGCCGCTGGATCAGATGGCTGTTATTGACCGAAATATCCTCCGCATCGCCATTTTTGAATTTCGCATCGGCGGCGAAACCCCCGTTAAAGTAGCCATCAATGAAGCTGTTGAGTTAGCCAAAACGTACGGCTCCGACAGCGCCCCCCGCTTTATAAACGGCGTCCTGGGCACATTAGCAGAACAAATTGCCCACCCGGAAGAAGAACCTTTTGCTCTGCCCGTCCCTGAATAATCCCCGGTAAATCAAGGAATATCTCCCTTCATGACTACCATTGTTTGTTATGATCGAGAAGGCCAGGCTCATCCCTTCGCGTCTGAAGAGATTGGCTTTCGCCCGGCTGTTTACGGCATTTTTATTGAAAATGACCAGGTGTTTCTCTTGAAACATCCGGAGACTGACCTGTTGTATCCGCCAGGTGAGGTTTTGGCCGAGGATGAACCGCCGACTCAGGTTGTTCGCCAGCAGTTCCGTAAGCTGACAGGGCTGGTGCTGCAATTAGGGCCGCTGATTTTTGTGGAAGACCGGTATGTGGTGGATGATGAGGGGCAGGCGTGGCAGCTATCTCTTTTGTACTATGCGCTGGAACGGCCGATGATTACGATGGCGCCTACAATGGCCGAAGTAGATGATTATGAACAGCCGGAATGGGTACCTTTAGACAGCTTGCAGCGAGAACAAATGCAGTTTGGCTATGAAGCCATTCAGGCCGCTCGTTTGCGCCTGAAATTGTAAAGTTCATTTCGTTGACAAAATACCAGACGCTGTTGATAATTGCCGCTTATAATAATGTAACGCGATTGGCAAAATCGCCCCATCTGAACAGGAGAAAATCATGGTCAAAAACCCCAAATTCCAAATTTATACCGGCAGTAACGATAAATTTTATTTCCGCCTGAATGCTCGCAATGGTGAACAAATCCTCAGCAGTCAGGGATATGCGTCAAAGGCAAGCTGCCAAAATGGCATCGAATCGGTGAAGAAGAATGCGGCAGATGACGGCCGTTTTACCAAAGAGACCGCTAAAGACGGCCGTTACTACTTCACCCTCACCGCGGCCAACAGTCAGGTTATCGGCCACAGCCAGATGTACAAAACTGCCAGCGGACGGGATAATGGTATTACGGCCGTGCAGCGCATAGCCGCCGATGCTCCCGTGGAGGATACGACGATTTGATGCGTGATACGTGATACGTAATGCGTAAGAGTCAATCACGTATCACGTTCCATTTGACAGCCAAAACGCAAAATGCTATCATGCCCGCATCATGCGTATGAAACGATTTTTTAGCTTCTTTTTTATGGGTTCCACCTGCGCCGTGTTTGCGAAGGAGGTTCGTTCTGTCTGAGAAGAAGCGATAACAGATAGATTGAATTTTGAGAGACGCGGCGCAGTCCGCGTCTTTTTTTGTTAAAAGTGGCAGAGTGACTTTGCCACCAATTAAGGGATACAATTATGTTGGCAGAATCAACAAAACGGGAAGAATTAGAAACGCTTTATCAAGAGAGTCTGGCTTCATTGCGGCAAGCTGATTCTACGGCCGTACTGGAAACCTGGTACCGGGAAACGTTGGGGCGCAAGGGCAGCGTCCAGTTGATGACCCGGCAGATCGGACAGATTGATCCGGTTGACCGGCCCGCTTTTGGCAAGCGCATCAACCAGGTCAAAACAGAACTACAGGCGGCTTATGACGGCCGTCTGGCCGAACTGAAAATGGCCGAACTGGAAAGCAGTTTAGCAGAGTCTGGGTTGGATGTGACTTTACCGGGACGGCCGTTGCCCCA
>JAJRTP010000045.1 GCA_024278255.1 Chloroflexota bacterium
CCGTGCCCAGCCCCAGCTTGTAAGCCAGAAAAACCAGGTCTTCCGTAGCCAAGTTGCCTGCCGCGCCAGGGGCAAAAGGACAGCCGCCCAACCCGCCAATACTGCTGTCAAAAATACGCACACCGGCCTGTAAAGCGGCCGTAGCATTCGCCAAGCCCAACACCTGCGTATCGTGCAGATGGATAGCCAGCCGGTTCATATCCAGCCGCCGTCCCAATCGGTCCATCAACTGCCCTACCTCCAGCGGATTGGCCAAACCAATGGTGTCGGCAATCGCCAGTTCATCCACGCCCAGTTCCCACAACCTTTCCGCCAGGGCGATGGTGCGGTGCGGCGCAATGTGACCTTCGAAGGGGCAAACCCAGGCAGTCATCACGTAAATGCGCGTCCACACGCCGTCCCGCTTGGCTTGCTCCATCAGGCTGCGGGTCACGTCAAACGCTTTTTGCGGCGTGCGGTTGGTATTCTTCTGACTGAACGTCTCGCTGACGGCCACACCAAAGGCCATCGCCCGGCAGCCCGCCTCAATCGCCCGGTCATAGCCGCGCTGGTTGAACACCAAGCCAATAAAGTCTGTTTGGGGATGGTCGGCCAGATTCTCCATCATCACTACATCCGCATCCGCCATTTGGGGCACGGCTTTGGGATGCACGAAGCTGGTCAGTTCGATGTGCTGCAACCCGGCCGTGACCAGACCGTCTACGATTTGATTTTTTTGAGCAGTATCCAGGAGCGTTGCTTCATTTTGTAGACCATCACGGGGGCCAACTTCATAAATCTTGAGGTAGTCGTTCATTTCAGTAATCAGTAATCGGTAATCGGTTGTCAGTTACCGGCCACCGATTACCGGCCACCGGTCACCGATTACCGAATCACCGGCTGCGCCAGGCAGCGATGAGAATCAACAGCCAGCCGCTGAGGAAGGCCAGGCCGCCAAGAGGGGTGATGGCCCCAAACCAGCCCATCCGGGTGAAAATGAGCAGGTAGAGGGAACCGGAAAAGAGCAAAATACCGGCCGTAAAGAGGTAGCCGACCCATTTAGGCAAACTGCTGTCGCCGTATTTCTCGACTAAAAAGGCGGTGATGAGTAAGCTGAGGGCGTGGTAGATTTGGTAGGATACGGCCGTTTCCCACGTAGCCTCCAATTCAGGGAACTGAGCAAAATAACTGCTGAGACCATGCGCCCCAAATGCGCCGGCCCCCACGCCTAAAAACATGAATAATGCACCTAAGATGATAAAAGTTCTGCTCATTTAGTTCTCCAATCATTCATCCAGCTTATGCACATCAGAATCCCAGCGCATGGTAGGCGGTTCCTCAATGGCCGGGCCTTCGCCGCCGGCTACCCGGTCCAGCCAGCTCAGGTCAACATCGTTGTCGGCATTTGGCGCGGGTAAATAATCGGCATATTTCTGACGCAGATGCGGCCGTTCCCGCACTAATTCGACGACTAAATCAGGGAGACGGCCGTTGCGCTCCATCCAGCCAATCAGCGAAGTCGTCTTATCCGCCTGGGTCTTGCCGCCTAACCGCTCAGCCGGCACATCCAGCCGGCGGCAGATAACCTGAAACTCCGCCTCACTAAACAGCGACACCATATCATCCCGCAACTGTGTTCGATCCATTCCACTCACCTGCATACGCCAAAAAGTTTTGTACAAGTATAACCTAAATTGGTTCATTTTTGGAAAATGAACCAATTTTCCCTGTTGAGTTTTCCTGTAAATCGCCATATCATACGAGACAAGGCAGTTTAGAATAAACAAAAACTCATGAATCTTAAACACAGTGGTCAGAATTTCAGGCAACTTTTTGCTCTACCGGACGCCCAGGATAATTTTCAAAACCGCATCCTGCAAATTCTTATCTGGAGTACCATATTCTTTAACATCGTCTATACGCTGATCCTGCTCGTCACCGTTACCAATCCTCGTCCCGTTTTTATCACTCATTCCATCTTGCTTGCCGGACAATTCACCAGCCTCATCTTCGCCCGGAAAGATCATATCCAGGCCGCCGGGGTTTTGCTAACCAGTAGCATCTGGCTGCAAATTACCTTTGCCCTCCTCATTGTCGAAGGCGTTACCACACTGGATATGTTCCTCTACCTGTACGTTATTCTTATCGCCATTATGGTGCTGGGAGAAATCGGCGCTTATTTTTTCACCTGCCTCAGTCTGGTTAGCGTTACTTTTTTACTCTTGTTTGACTGGTTGAGCGCTTTTGCTATCACGGCCGTACCGCAAGGGCCATTTTATGATTGGTTAAGCATTATTTTCATCCTGGCCACAACCTTCATCACCATCTTTATCGGTTCCCGGACATTGCGTCGTTCATTGGAACTGGCCCGGCAAAACGAAGCCCAACTGCAAGAAATGGTAGCCAGGCGCACAGCCGAACTTACGCAAAGCAATCAAACATTACAACAAGAAATTATCGAGCATAAACAGACAGAAGCCGCCCTGAAAGAAAGTGAAGAGCGCTTCCGCATTTTGTTTGACAATTCTCCCGATGCCGTCTGGTTAATAGACCCGCATCATCCGGAAATTCCGTGGATGATTGTAGAATGCAATGAAATGGCCTGTCGGATGAACGGTTATAGTCGGAAAGAGTTAATTGGACGTTCTGGTACCCTTTTGCAGGTGGAAACCGAAGTAGTAGAAACCGGCAGAGCAGAAAGAGAGAAAGCTTTTCTGGAACAAGTACGGCAAGCCGGCACTCTTCATTTTGAAGGGAAACATCGGCATAAAGATGGCACTGTCTTCCCCATAGATATATCTGCTACCCTGCTTACCATCGGCCAACAGGAGCTATTATTAGGCATAGACCGGGATATTACCGCCCGTAAAAAAGCAGAAGCACAACTGGAGCAGGCCAGGGCTGAACTGGAAACACGGGTAACAGAACGCACGGCCGCTTTACTCCAGGCTAACCAGGCATTGCAAGCGGAAATTGCCGAACGGAAGCGAGCCGAGCAGGAAAGAGAGCAGCTCATCGTCGAACTGGAAGCC
Source organism: Chloroflexota bacterium (assembly GCA_024278255.1). GTDB lineage: Bacteria > Chloroflexota > Anaerolineae > Promineifilales > Promineifilaceae > JAJRTP01. The sequence goes on from JAJRTP010000045.1 coordinate 3,012, forward strand.
AAAAACAAAGAATTGGAACAATTCACCTATACCGTTTCCCATGACCTGAAAAGCCCGCTCATCTCCATTCGTGGCTTTTTGGGGCTGCTGGAGCGAGATATGGCCAATGGTGATGAAGAACGGGTAGCCCGCGACGTCAGCCGTATTTACGGAGCCTCCGAGCGTATGCTTGTCTTGTTAGAAGATTTGTTGGAATTATCCCGTATCGGCCGTTTTACCAATCCGCCTAAAGAAATTCCTTTCCACACGCTGGCTCAGGAGGTGGTAGACACTATGTCTGGGCAAATTATGGGGAAAAACGTGCAAGTGGACATCCTGGCCCCGCCGGATTTGCTCATTTATGGAGACCCTGTTCGCCTGGCAGAACTGCTGCAAAATCTGGTGGAAAATGCCCTCAAATTTATGGGCAGCCAGCCGCAGCCACACATCGAAATCGGCGCAGAACAGAAAGATGGTGAAGTGCTTTGTTATGTGCGGGATAATGGCCTGGGGATTGCGCCGCAGTATCAGGCGCGAATTTTCAGCCTGTTTGAGCGATTGGACAAATCGGTTCCCGGTACGGGCGTGGGTCTGGCTTTGGTGCAGCGGATCGTGGCTTTTCACCACGGCCGTATCTGGGTCGAATCAGCAGGCGAAGGCCAGGGGTCTACATTTTGTTTCACTCTGCCTGACAAACCTTAAAAGCAGCAAAGTTACCAGGCAGCAAAACAACGCTGCACCTGCCACTTTGCCGCCTTACATAAAATGATACAATAACGGCCGCTTATGAATCAAAAACCTCTCCACATCCTCCTGGTAGAAGACGACGACGATCACGCTGAACTAATCAAGCGGGCTTTTGAAACCGAAAATTATCCGCCCACTATTCACCACGCCCTTACTCTGGCCGAAGCCCATCGCCTGCAGCAAACAACCCAACCCGACCTCCTCATTGTAGATTTTCTCCTGCCCGATGGTCACGGCACAGAACTCCTGCCCGAACACCTGGACGAGCGCACCGTTCCCGTCATTATTATGACCAGTCACGGGGACGAACAAGTCGCCGTAGAAGCCATCAAAGCCGGCGCGCTGGATTACATCGTCAAAACCCCCATGAGCCTGTTGGAAATGCCCGCTTTTGTAGAAAGAGCCATGCGTGAATGGGGGCTTATTCTGGAATGGCGGCAGGAAAAAGAAAATGCTGCCTGGTTCAGCCGTATTTTAGACAAAACCCACAATGAAATCTTCGTCTACGATGCCCAAACCTATAAATTCATCCTGGTCAATCAGGTGGGACAAGACAATCTGGGGTATTCTATGGCCGAACTGCGGCAGATGACTTGCCTGGATATTTGCCCGGACCATACCGCTGAAGCCTTTGCTGCCTTGCTGGAGCCTTTGCACAGCGGAAAAGAGGAAAGTATCCAATATACGGCCGTCCACCAGCGTCGTGATGGCAGCACTTACCCCGTTGAAGTCTATTTACAACTATCCCAATTCCAGGCCGCGCCGGTCTATGTGGCCATCGTTCTGGACATCAGCGAGCGGCTCAAGCGGGAAGAACAAATGCGCCAACAAGACCGGCTGGCGGCCGTCGGTCAACTGGCCTCCGGTATTGCCCACGATTTCAACAACATCATGGCCGTCATCATCCTCTACACGCAAATCGTAGAACGTTCTTCTAATTTGTCAGAGAAAGACCAGAAACGCTTGCAAACAGTAGTAGAACAGGCCAGCCGGGCGGCCGATCTTATCGAGCAAATTCTGGATTTCAGCCGCAGCGCCGTTCTGGAACGGCACATCATTGAACTGGCGCCCTTCCTGAAAGAATTGATCAAGATGATGCAGCGTACTTTGCCGGAAAACATCCGCATCACCTTCCAAAATGATACGACGACCTGTAAAGTGAATGCCGACGCGACCCGCATCCAGCAAATGATATTCAATCTCATGTTGAATGCGCGGGATGCCATGCCGGACGGGGGTGATTTGCAGGTGACGCTGCGCACGGAAACGTTCCAGCCGGGCGATGCGCTGCCGGTGACAGAAATGGCATACGGCCGTTGGGCCTACATCATCATCTCCGACAGCGGATCAGGCATAGCCGAAGAGATTCAACCCCGCATCTTTGAGCCATTTTTCACAACCAAACAGCGAGAGCGGGGTACCGGGCTGGGGTTAGCGCAGGTGTACGGCATCATCAAACAGCACGATGGCGCCATCAGGGTTGACAGCCGTCCGGAAGACGGGACAACCTTCCACATCTATCTGCCACTGCAAACGCCGGCCGAAACTTTTACAAATATCAGTACGGATACGACCGAATTGGTCATGGGGAATCAGGAAACCATTTTGCTTGTCGAGGATGACGAAGCAACCCATAACGCCCTGGTCCACAGCCTGGAAATGCTGGACTATCGCCACATCCTGGCCCATAACGGCAAAGAAGCCCTTCAGCTATACGAACAAAACCAGCAGCAAATTGACCTGATTATCAGCGATATGGTGATGCCGGAAATGGGCGGGCTGGATTTGGTACGCGCCTTGCGTCAGAAACAGGTAGATACCCCTATCATTCTCTTAACAGGCCATCCCCTGACAAACGAACTGCCTGACGACAATCTACAAATCAAGCTGGTACAAAAACCGGTAACGCTGCCACAACTGGCAAATCTCATTGACCAGGCATTGCAAGTGTAGTTTCCGGCTCTCTATAGGACGATTTTGTAAATCGCCCTACTAATTTCCGTTCAGGGTTTTGGCTACGTGATGCACCAGCCGCTCGGCCACGGCCGTTTTGCTTTGCAACGGTATTTCTTCCACCACCCCGGCCGAACTGAGCAGCAAGACCCGGTTAGTATCTCCTTCAAACCCCACCCCATCATCCATCACGTCATTCACGGCAATAAAATTCAGCCCTTTCCGCAAGAGCTTATCACGGCCGTATTCAAAAGCATTATGCGTCTCAGCAGCAAAACCCAACGCTACCCGCGGGCAGCCGCACTTCTCCCGCTGCTCCTTCACCGCGCTCAAAATGTCCAGCGTCACTTCCAGACCAATCGCCAGCCCCCACTCCGCGTCCGTCTTCTTGATCTTCTGATCAGACCGGACGTCCGGCCGGAAATCGGCTACGGCTGCCACCATGAAAAGCGCATCCGTATCCGGCATGGCTTGCAAAGTAGCTTCTCCCATTTCCTGGGTGGTTTGCACGGGCACGGCCATCACCCCCCAAGGTATCGGTTCATGGATAGGGCCGTGAATCAACGTGACCTCTGCCCCGGCATCCAGCGCCGCCTGGGCCACTGCCAGCCCTTGCTTGCCAGTAGAACGATTACTGATAAAGCGCACCGGGTCTAAAGGTTCCCGCGTAGGGCCGGTAGTGACAACAACTTTACGGCCGTACATCGGTCCACCCCGCGCCAAAAGTAAACGAATATGACCCAGCAGTTCCGCCGGTTCCAACATCCGTCCCAACCCCGTCAAACCGGAAGCCATACGCCCTTCGCCCGGCCCGGCAAAAAGCACGCCCCGTTCCCGCAGCAGGGCAATGTTCGCCTGCGTCGCCGGATGTTCATACATGCCGCCATCCATCGCCGGAGCCACCAGGATGGGACAGCGGGCCGCCAGCGCCGTTACCGTCAGCAAGTTATCTGCCTGACCGTGCGCCAGTTTTGCCAGCGTGTTAGCCGTCGCCGGCGCAATGACCAGCAGATCGGCCGTCTCTCCCAACCCCACATGCCGCACGTGCGCCGTCTCATCCCACATCGTCGTGTAACACGGCCGTCCCGTCACCGAACGAAAAGTCAGCGGCGTCACAAACCGCTGCGCTGCTTCCGTCAGCACCACATCCACCAACGCCCCCGCCTGCGTCAGCTTCGAGGCCAAATCCACCGCCTTGTAACAGGCAATAGAACCGGTCACGCCCAGAACAATCTTTTTGTTTTTGAAAAGAGTGATTTCCATTTTCGGTAATCGGTAGTCGGTAGTCGGTAATCGGTTGCCGGTTCACCGATTACCGACCACTGATTACCGGTCACCGATCACCGGTACTTCTCCCGCAGCGCCCGTTCTACCTGCCGTTGGGAATCACGGCGGGCCATATCTTGTCGTTTGTCATGCAATTGTTTACCACGGGCCAGCGCAATCTTTACTTTGGCCCGGCCGTTTTTCAGATACATCATCGTGGGCACACACGTCAGCCCTTTCTGGTTCAGAGCCTCAATGATTTTGTCAATTTCCCGCCGGTGCAGCAGCAATTTACGCGGCCGTATCGGATCGTGGTTTTCCCGGTTGCCCTGCTCATATTCGGCAATGTGTACATCCACCAGCCACAACTCATCGCCGCGCGGCTGCACATAGCCCCGCTTCAAACTAACGCGATGCGCCCGGATGGACTTGATCTCCGTCCCCTTCAGCGCCAAACCAGCCTCAAACGTCTCCAGAATATGATATTCATGCCGGGCACGCCGGTTTTTTGCTACGATTTTTATGCCGGATGTTTGTTTCATACGTTTTCGGTTATCGGTTATCGGTAATCAGTTATCGGTATTCGGTGAACTAATTACCGATTACCGGCCACCGGCCACCGATTACCGATTACTGTCTTCATTCTCCCGTCAACAAATACTCAATCGCCCGTTGCAATTGGATGTCTTCTTCCGCATCAAATTCCATCGGTACTTCAATATCCGGGGTAATCCCTTCTTCAGAAATGGAGACGTTGTTGGGTGTATACCAGCGGGCAATCGTCACCCGAATTTCCGAACCGTCAGACAGGGTGTGAACTTGCTGCACAGACCCTTTGCCAAACGTTAATTCCCCGATGAGCGGAGCACGGCCGTTATCCTTAATCGCCCCGGCCACAATTTCCGAAGCGCTGGCACTGCCGCCATTCACCAGCACCACCATGGGAATATCCTCCGCAATATCGCCATCATCCGAGGTAAACGTCTGGTCTAATCCCTGACGATTGCGCTCATACAGCACCACGCCCGAACCCAGGAACAGGTCGGCCACAGAAACTGATTGGTCTAAAAAGCCGCCTGGATCATCCCGTAGATCGAACACCAATCCCTTGGGATTTTGCGCCAGCAACTCTTCCAGACCGGCCTGCATTTTCTCTACGGCCGTTCGATTAAATTCCGACAGCTTTATATAAGCGATACCGTCATCCCGCATTTCATATTCCACCGTGGGAATCTCAAAACGGACGCGGGTGATCGTAAATTCCAGCGGTTCTTCTTCCCCTTCGCGCAGAACGGTTAAAGTTACATCTGTACCCCGCGGCCCGCGCACCATCAGAATTACCTCGTCAAAAGAAACGTCTTCCACCGACTGTCCATCCACGCCAATGATAATATCGTTGGGGAGCAGCCCTGCTTTCTCGGCCGGTTGGCCGGGAATAGGCCGTACAATTTCAAACTGGCCCATCTCGTTTTCCCGGACAAATGCGCCGATACCTTCCACCGCGCCGCCGGCATCTTCCCGCATCCGGGCGGCTACATCCGGCCGCACAAAACGGGTGTAATCATCACCCAACGATTTAACGGAACCTTCGATGGCCGAGTAGAGAATATCATCATTATCCGGCAAATCACCATCAAAGTCTTCCTGAATGATCTCCCAGGCTTCATAAAATGTATCAAACTGTATCTCGTCCACGTTCTCTTGGCGCGGTGCGGGTGGTTCTACGGCCGTTTCACTAGCTGGCGGTTGTTCACTGGTGGTTTCGGTTGGCTCTGTTTGGGCAGGTTCGGTCGGCGTTTCCTGCACGGCCGTATTCCCATCTCCACCATCTACCACCGCCGGCGCTTCCACCTGGCGCGTCACCTCACGAGTCACTTCCTGTGTTTCCACCACTGTTTCCGTAACCGAATCTGGTGTTGCTGTCATCCGGCCCAAGGCAAAACTGCCCCCTGCCAAAATTAAAATGACCAACAAGCCAGCCAAGAGTATAAACCAGGTTTGCCGGTAAACCGGCGTTTTAGATTGTTGTTCCATTAGATTTTTCATGCTCCCGTAAATTATTTATCAGCTATTGCCAAATTTTTTAGTTCCATAATGGCCTGATTCAAAACCGCATCACGGCCGTTATCAATATCATCCTGCGTTACCACCACCAGCACATCCGGCTGCAATCCATCTCGATCAAGCTGGTTATGATCCGGCGTATACCAGCGCGAAGACGTCACATGCACCGACGAACCATCACTCAAATCAAACACCAACTGCACAGACCCCTTACCATACGTGGGGCCGCTCCCCACCAAAGTGGCCCGCTCCCGGTCTTGCAAAGCACCGGCCAAAATCTCGGCCGCACTGGCCGTACCGCCATCCACCAGTATGATCAATGGCAAATCAGGCGCCAATGTTTCGCTGCTGGTGTTATAAACCCGCTCATCTTCACCCTTTGACCGCTGGTAAAGCACCGGCCCTTCATCCAAAAAGAGATCAGCCACAGAAACGGCCGCATCCAGCAAACCGCCCCCATTCCCCCGCAAATCCAGCACCAGCATCTCCACGTCCCGATCTTGCAGCGCCGTCAGTGCCTCTGCCATCTCACTGCCGCTCTCGCCGCTAAACCGCGTCAGTTGAATATAGCCAATCTTCTCATTCTCCGGCAGGGTGCGGTAAGTCACTGAGGGAATAAGAATATCGCCCCGTTCAATTTCAATGTCCACCGGCTCATCCTGGCTAGGATGGCGTACCGTCAACACAACCGTCGTGCCTTTTTCACCGCGGATTAAGTTGGCAACATCGGCGACAGTCATCTCCGGGGCAACGGCCGTACCATCCACCGCCAGCAGTTCATCCCCAAACTCAATCCCCGCCAACTCCGCCGGATTACCGGGAATCGGTTCCAAAATAATAGGGCCGCCTTCTTCCGGGCGGGTCAGGGTTGCGCCGATACCGCCAAACGTGCCTTGCAGCGACTGCCGTTCCTGTTCGCGGGCCACCGGCTCCACAAAAAACGTGTACGGATCATCCAGCAAAGCCATCGAACCCCGGATGGCCCCATAAGCCCGCTCCTCCGAGTCCGGCAGTTCGCCGATAAAATTACCATCAATATACTGCCAGGCTTCCCAAAAAGGGCCTAATTCCGAACTGCTGTCAGCCGAAACGACCACGTCGCCCCGGCGCAGCTCCACCAAATCATTGGCAAAATAACCGGCCACAAACGCGCTGACGGCCAACAAACCCAACAAAATCAAGGCAAAAATATTGCGTGCTTTCTCTGACATAATAGAAATGATGCGTGATGCGGGGTACGTGTCAGGTAAAATTCACGTATCCCGCATCACGCATGAATGAACCATGAAGAATGTGACATAACAGATAGGGAAAATTGTAACACAGGTGTTATGCCGTGCAATCTAAGGTATAATCTTTCTTAATCTTACGCCCAAAGAAGCGTCCACAAACAAGCTAACAAAAAAGACGCTTCTGCACAGCAACGTTCAATTCAAATCAGTAAGTTAGTCACGGACGTTGCCTGGCGCAGCACAAAACGCCGCTTTGCCTCACGTGTTGCGGGGAGTACAAAAAGAAACCGATTAACTTAAGACCTGACAGGTTTTTCAGAACCTGTCAGGTCTATCATTACGCAATGACCCGACTTTGGCGAATCTGGCTTTCTGCCACTCTACTTTTGTCTTTGATAGTGCCTGGCGTCTACGCTCAGGAAGCCACACCCCCTGCCGCCCCGGAAGAACCGGACCGCGCCCAACAACTCCTGGAGCAAATGAGTGTCGAAGAACGTATCGGCCAGCTATTCCTCGTCTCCTTCAACGGCGACCAGGCCACCCTGGACACCGATATTGCCGATCTAATCATCAATTACCGCATTGGCGGCGTGGTTCTGGAAGCGGCCAATGACAATATCACCGGCTACGGCCGTCCGGCACAGGCTCCGCTCCAGGTAGCTGAATTGAATAACAATTTGCAGGAATTAGCTCTATTAGGCACGACAACGGCCGTCACCGACACCAACCCCCTCAACAACGAAGCCCTGCAACAACTCGTCGCTACGCCCCCGCCGCCGCTGACGGCCGTACCCCTCCTCATCGCCGCCAACCACGAAGGCGACAGCGCCCCCTACACCGAAATCTGGAACGGCCTGACCGACCTGCCCAGCAGCATGGCCATCGGCGCTACC
>JAJRTP010000592.1 GCA_024278255.1 Chloroflexota bacterium
ATGTGCTGGCAGTTTGGCTTAACTGTTCAATAAAATGACGAACTTGTGCTTTTTTACCCATCTTGTACTCTCCCGTCTTGTTTGGGAAGTATTTAACTTAAATTGAAGCGCTTGGGCAAATTTACATTTAGAATTGCTGCACCCGTAAAATGGTAATTGACTTGTATTTTCATCAGGCTATAATTTGCGGGTTTGCAAATTTTATTATTTTGGGTGAGTTATGAGATCAAAATCTATTTGGCTGTTTTCGGCAACAATGATGTTTGTTTTAATATTGGGGTTAACTGCGTTGCTGGGCATTCAGCATTTAGTTCGAGCGGATAGCACTTCGGACTACAACGCTTACCTGCCCTTAGTAGTGAAAAGTAGGGTGTACCCTGTACCCCAGGTTGCGGGGAGTATTACCCTTTCCGGGGCGCTGTGCCCGAATGACGTTGCTTATAATGAGAAGGATGCTCTCTGGTATGTGCTGAACACGAACAGCAATAATGTTTCCCTTGTGCAAAACGAACAATGGGTGGGGAATGTGTGGGTGGGTGGCCGGCCAACGGCCGTAGACGTGAACCAATCTACCGGATATGCCTACGTCACTAACCTGCCGGAGCCAGCCCCGCCGGCCAGCGTGCAGCCCAACGCGAACGGGTTACGGCCGTGCGGCGACCCCAACGGGCCAGGCCGCGACCCGGCCTGTATTTCCGTCTTCAACGGTGGTACCCGCGTCATTCAGTATGATGCGCGTTACGAACCATTTGCCGTTAAAGTTCATCCGACGACCGGCGTTGCTTACGCCACCGACCTGGACAGTGCCGCCTACCTGTTGAATGGCAGCGCTTTGACAACAGAAGTACGCTTGGAAACCGCCGAGGACGGCTTGAGCGGCTGGCCGCTTTCCATTATTCACGACCCTGTGACCAGTCTCACCTACATTCTGAGCTGGGAACTGGGCAACATTTACGTTATGAACGGAGCCGCCGTAACGGATAGTTTTTCTTACCGCGGTTGGGGCGGTTACGATATGGCTTTGGATGTGAAGAACGGTATTTTCTATATCGCCAATTCACAAACCGGCGTCACGGGTAGACCATCCAACAACATTTCCATCCTGCGCCGCAACTCGCAAGTGGCTACGCCTGTATGGACAACTTCCAATTTCCACCCTTCTCAATACGTGGCCGTCAATCAGACGACGGGCTTTGCTTACGTCACCAATCCGAACGACCAAAGTGTGACTGTTTTACGGGACGGCGCCGTTGTTAAAACCGTTTCCACGCAGCAGGACTGGGCCGACCCGGCGGAACCATGGGACGTTGAAGTAAATCAGGAAACCGGCTACGCTTTTGTCACTTTGCCCAACGTCAACGAAGTATTGGTGTTTAAGGACGCCGATGTGGTGGCCCGGCTGGAAGCCGGCCGCAAACCGTTTGCCGTTGGTGTGGACAATGTAAACGGCGTGACTTATATCATCAACCGCACTTCCCGCACGGCGTATGATGATTTGCAACGGCCGTATGAACAATGCCTGGCTGACCCCACCATCACCATTTTACGGTAAGGGTAGGTCGTAAACGTCACGCCCGTCGGCCAGAGACAGCCGTTCGCCCGTTTCCAGCAAATAAACGCCTGCCTGCCAGCGGGCGGCGGCCGGATGGTTGAAATCAACCCGCTTCACGTCCGCCACAATCTCGCCTACATCCCAGATGGAGGTGGGATAAGCGCCGTTTTGCGGCTGGCTGTCGGCCTGCACCAGCAAATTGCCATTCTCGTCCAGCAGATGAATGAAGGTCGTGTAGTCCTGCGTCATCCTGGCTAACGCCTGCCAGTATAGGGTGATGGTTCCGTCCGGGTTCAAATCGTAACCGATCAGAGCCAGTTTGCCGCCAAAATTGGCGTCAGTAACGGGATATTGCGGTTGGGGCAGATACGGCCGTACCGGAGCCACCTTCACCTGCCCCACGTCCCGCCATTCTTCCCCGACGCTGGCCTGCACGATTCCCCGCACCGGTTCTGCATCCACCGCAACAGGCAAATCAAACTGCGCCGTCCAGACATCCCCCGGCTTCCAGGAAAATTCAGCTTCGGCCTCGGCTATGATACGGCCGTTTCGCCCCACAACCTGCACCCGAATTGGCTGAGACCCGGCCGCAGTCTGCCCGTAAAAAGACAAAGTTACCGGCAGCGTTTCTCCAGGCTTGATCGTGTTGGGAAATACGGCCGTTTCCACCACCGCGCCCGGCAATTCTACACAAACACGCGGCAACTCCGCAGCCGGCTGAAAAAGCTGCGGCCGCGCATAAGCCGGACGAATTAAAAACAACAGACTGCCCACCGCCAACAAAAACAACCCCGCACCCACCCCAAACACAACTCCCGTCCCCACCACCGATGACCGATGACCGATCACTGGCCACCGGCCACCGAACACCGAAACCACGCCCAACGCCAGCAGCGCCGCCACAGAAGCGGCCGCGCCATACGCCAGCCGTCCTTGATAACCTGACCAGTTAATTGTCTGAATATAGCGCAGTAACGACACGTAAATCGCGGCCGCGGCCAGCATGTTAAAAATGACGGCGATTTGCCTGGCTTGCAGGCGCAACGGCCGTTTAATCTCCAATCGCCAATCTCTAATCTCCAGAACCAATCCCGCTGCCCCCGCCAACACAAGCAGCAAAATCAACCCATACGCCCAGCCCGGCAGTTGAATCTTCAGCCAGCCAAACCAGCCCCAGTAAGATTGAAAATGAACCCGGGCAAAATCCAGCAAATCGGCCATTGTAAACGGCGTCGTCCGCAGCACTTCCGATCCCTTTGCCTGCAAATGCACCGCCCAGGCCAGCGGATCGCCATACAGCGTATTGGCCCGCCAATACCACCAACCGGAGACGAGAAGCGGAAGAAAAATAACGAAGAGGAGATTGGAGATTACGGATTGGAGATTGGGGTGTATGGCGTATTGCGTATTGCGTATTGCGCCGCGTGTATTTTCCGGCTGCCGTTCGCCGATTGCCGATAACTGATTACCGATTACCAAATAACGGGGCGCGAGCGCGGGCAGGACGGCGGCCAGAATGAGCAGGGGCCAGAGAGCAAGCAGGGCAAATTTGGTCAGCAGCGCCAGGCCCATGAGCAGCCCCAGCCAAACAAAACGGGAACGCGCCGGCCGGATAACGGCCGTGACGCTCCCATACACAATAGCCGCGCCCAGTAAAGCCATTAAATTATCATTGTTGACGCTGGCTGTCATAAAGACAAATTGCGGGTTGAAGGCCAGGAAGGCTGCGGCCAACAAGGCCACAGACGGCCGTTGCGGAGCCATTTGCCGCCCCAATTTATAAGCCAGCCAGACAGTTAACGCCCCCAGCAGCACAGAAACCAGCCGGGCTGTGCGGAACGCCAGATAAGCGCCGCTCCAGAAATTTTGTTCAGCCTCCCGGTGCAGGTAAAAATTGGCCCGGCCTTCCCCCGGCGTAAAGGTGTAACAGGCGTTTAAGGGGAAATCGGCCGTTTCCGTCATGGGAAAGAAGCCGGTCAGAGCCGCCTCTACCAAATAATACAACGGCGGCTGGTTCGCCTCCATCGTCACATTGTCTGCGGCGACTGGCTGCATGATGGGGAAGGAACGGGTTTCCACCAGATGTCGCACGTACAAAATGTGGTCAATTTCGTCCGGCGCTTCGCCCAACGGCACGATGAGCAAATAGGCCGTTCCCAGCAACAGGTACAGGCCGATGATCAGAGCCAGCCAGCGCCGGATACGTTTCTTAGCCATGCCTTTTCCATCCGTAAAAGAGCAAACCGCCGGCCAGCAGCAGCGTCAGCCCGCTTGCAATCGCCCCGGCCAAAAAATCGGGGGGCAAAAAGGAGAATACGATGGTGTGCGTTCCGGCGGGCACGGCCGTAGCCCGCACCACAGAATTAGCCCGGTACACGGCCGTATCCGCCCCATCCACCTGCGCCCGCCAACCGGGGTACCAGGTATCCGCCAATACCAGCCAGCCGGGCGCGTCCAGATTTGTCTCAATGACTACTCGATTCAGACCATACGCCACAATCTCAGCCGTCCCCTGACCGCTGTCAGCCGGGGGCAGCGCCGCCGGATCAGCTTCAAGAATGACCAACTCATCCAGCCGATCTGCATGTTGCCGTACCAGAGCCAACGCTTCCGCGCCGTCTACGGCCGTAACCGCCTGCGGCACAACGTAAGCGCGGGGGAAATAGCCTTCATTCAAATACACCTTTGTCTTGCCCGCTTCGTGCGCCAATTGGGGCCGGGGCAGATAAAACGTGCGGAAAGCCAGTTCTGCCCCAGACGCGCCCACTTCCGCCGCGCCCTCACCCGAAAATGTCACC
>JAJRTP010000593.1 GCA_024278255.1 Chloroflexota bacterium
ACCCTGCTCAATCCCGTAATCAGCTACTGTTTGCATAATTTCACTCCCTTCTTCGGCCAACATTCCCTTCACAACTTTAACCATTTCTTTTGGCTGCAAATGGGCTGCCGCCTGACTTATATAATACAACACTGTGCGCAAGTATTCCAGCGCGGTCCGGCTTTCGGACAGATCGTGAAAGAGAGTAAAGATGTCTGCCAGATGGTCGCGCAGGGCGGGATCGAGGATGTAGCGCATAACCAGAAGACCGATTTGCAGATGGGCCGCACCACGCACTTCTTCGTCGCTGTAGCCAGAGAGGTCGAGCAGTTCGTAACGTGCCTGGGGCCAATACGGCCGTAACACCTCATCCCCCGCAAAGAAACCGCCAAAATCCGTCGCCGCCCGCCATCGCTCACGGCCGTGATACAACACCAGCGGGATAATGGGCCGCAGTTCCTCCCCGTTACGCCAGTCATTCTCCCAAATGCGCATTTCGTAGCGCAATACCTGGAACGGCGTCTCCGGGTCCGGGTAACTTTTGTGTTCCAGCAGGATATAGACGTAGGCGGGACGACCATCTTTCAGTTCCACCTTGTAGAGCAAATCGGCAAACTGTTCCTGCAACTCAGCGTCGATAAAGCTGTCAGATTGGGCTTCCAGCGTATTCAGATTGAGAACGGCCGTTACTTCCAGCGGTAGATAATTCGCCAGCAAATCACGGGCCACTTCAATGCGGGAAAAGGTTTCTTTGAAGAAGCGATCATGCGGGTTGGTCAGCTCGCTCATGCCTACTCTTCAGGCGTGCTGGTAAACGTATAGCCATGTCCCTGGATAGTCAGAATGTAACGCGGTTTGCTCGGTTCCGGTTCAATTTTCTCGCGCAGGTTTTTGATGTGGGCGCGTACCAGTTCCGGGCTGCCGGTGTCGCGGGGATAATCCCAGACGTCTTGCAAAAGCTGCTGGCTGTTGAAGACCTGATCGGCATTGCTCATCAGATGGTAGAGCAGATCGAACTGGACGTTGGTCAATAAGGTGGTGCCATAAGGTGTGGTTACCTGGAAACTGCGCGTATCCAGGACGACGTCGCCGGCGATTACTTCTGATGAGGGGATGACGGCCGTATCCGGAGGAGCCGTCCGCCGCATAATCGCCTTCACCCGCAGTTGCAACTCTTCCATGTTAAAAGGCTTGGTCAAATAATCATCCGCCCCGGCGCGGAAGCCTTCAATCTTATCTTCATCTTTCAGCCGGGCCGTCAGAAACAGCACCGGCAGGTCCGACAGCAGCGGATCGCCCCGAATTTGCCGGCAAACCTGGTAACCATCAGCGCCAGGCATCATAATGTCAAGGATAAACAAGTCGGGCTGATGCCGCCGGGCCAGTTGCAACCCTTCGGTGCCGCTGTGAGCCACCATCACCTGATAGCCGTACACCTTCAGTGCCCGCTGTAACGTTCGGGAAACCAATTCATCATCATCAATGACAAGTATTGTAGTCATGCGTACTCCTCTGATAACGTAAGGCGATTTGGCGAATCGCTCTACCAATAACCGTCCACTGAATACCGTTCACCGATTACCGGCTTCTGATTATGTGAACCTGCTGTTTAGTATAGCAGATTTTTGCCGGGATGGGGATGTTTGTGAATTTTGACGCAGTGTAGCCATTCCCCCCATCCTTCGATATAATCAAGGGCAGATTCGGCAACAACCCGCATTTATTTATACCCACTTAATTTTCCCAGGCGACTTGCCTTTTACAATCCAGTGTTCAGTATTCGGTACTCAGTAATCAGTATGACTGAACACTGGATACTGAACACTTTATACTGATCACTGACACAAAGGAGTTATTTATGAGTAACAATGGTCAACTGAAAAAGTTCCCCGGTATTCCCACCACAGCAGATGGGGCTGGGGCTGTAGTTTGGGTAGAAACCCATATTTCGCAAGGAGCGGGCGCTTATCCGATTACGTCTTCGACCACGATGGCGTCCGGTTATAATACGGCCGTCGTCAATGGTAAACCCAATCTGTGGGGCGACCAACTACAATACTTCGAGCCGGAAAGCGAACACAGTTCCGCTACTGTCTGCGAAGGGTTTGCTCTGGCCGGCGGGCGTGTCACCAACTTCACCTCCGGGCAAGGGCTGATTCTGATGAAAGAAGTGCTGTTTACCATCAGCGGTAAGCGGCTGCCGGTCGTCTTCCACATTGGCGCCCGCGCCCTGACCAGCCAGAGCCTCAACGTTCATGCCGGGCACGACGACGTGATGGGCGTAGAAGACGTAGGCTGGGGGATGCTCTTCTGTCGCAGCGCTCAGGGCGCGGCAGATTTAGCTCTCATCGCCCGGCGCACGGCCGAAGAAACCGTCACCCCCTTCTTTAACGTGCAGGATGGCTTCCTGACCACGCACACCGTGGAAAATATCCTTTTGCCAGAACCGGAATTGATGAAACTGTACATCAAGCCGCCCAACGAAGCCTTGCTGAACATGTTTGACCCGTACAACCCGATTATGACCGGTGTTGTGCAAAATCAAGACAGCTACATGAAGGGTAAAATCGCCCAGCGCATCTATTATGCGAAAGTAATGCCCGCGCTGAAACAGGCGATGCAAGATTATTACGAACTAACCGGCCGCAAGTATGATGTGGTCGAATCTTACCGCATGGAAGATGCCGATTACGCCATTGTGGGTATGGGCACCATTATTGATACGGCCGAAGCCACTGTAGACTGGATTCGGGATAACCTGGGCATCAAAGTAGGCGCAGTACACGTCACCTGCTTCCGCCCCTTCCCCGGCCCGGAAATTGTGGCTGCTCTGAAAAACGTCAAGACATTCAGTGTGGTAGAACGGATGGACAATCCGCTGGCCCAGTCCAATCCGCTGACCCGCGAGATTAAAGCGGCTTTTGCCGACGCGATGATAGGCCAGGAAGGTTATCCTTACATTGAGCGGATTCCCCAGGTTTATTCTGGCTCCGTCGGTCTCGGCTCCCGCGATGTAAGTCCTGGTGACATCATTGCCATTACCCGTAATATGGAAGATGCGGATGGCTTGCCTTATTTTGTCACCGGCATTATCTACCCTCTGGCCCTGACTGTAAAAGAAGACCCGGATATACGGCCGTCTGGCGCGTTCTCCATGCGCGGTCATTCTGTGGGCGGTTTTGGTTCGGTGACGACCAATAAAATTATCGCCACCATTGCCGGAGATGTATTCGACAAAAAAGTACAGGCATATCCCAAGTATGGCTCAGAAAAGAAAGGGCTGCCCACTACGTATTACCTCACCGTGGCTGACGACCGCATCCGCACCCATTCGGAGTTGAATTTTGTCGAGTTTGTGCCGGTCAACGACGCCAACGCCTTCCTCTATGGCAATCCTCTGAAAGGCTTGCAACCGGGCGGAACCGTCTTCATCAACACGCCCAAAACCACGCCGGAAGACGTGTGGCTGAACGTGCCGCCCAAGGCCAAGAAAATCATCCGGGAAAACAACAACCGGGTGATGGCGCTGGATGCGGCCAATTTCTAGGGCAGTGGTGAGCAAATTGCCCACCCTACGCCTGTCACGACCAAG
>JAJRTP010000594.1 GCA_024278255.1 Chloroflexota bacterium
AGGGAGGGCTTCCGGCAATGTTTGCAGTAAACCGGCCGGGTCTACGTAACCGGAAATTTTCTCTTCCGGTTCTGCCAGAGGCGTCAGAAGCTCCTCGTTTACTCTCTGGAGCGCGGCGCTTTGCCAGGTAACGTTAATTAACGTCAGGGCGAGCGGCAGTACCAACGTAAAAATCCAGAACATTTTACCGCCGGCCAACACGGTGATTTCGCGCCAGGCTACCAATAAAA
The DNA here is from genome assembly GCA_024278255.1 of Chloroflexota bacterium. Classification (GTDB taxonomy): domain Bacteria; phylum Chloroflexota; class Anaerolineae; order Promineifilales; family Promineifilaceae; genus JAJRTP01. The sequence goes on from JAJRTP010000594.1 coordinate 231, forward strand.
TCATCCTCATGCCGGCCTCCGTAAACGCAGCCTTGACCGAACCGACGGCCACGTAATTGTCTTCCCGGCCAGCGCCCGCCCCGCCCGGAACAAGCGCGCCGCCAGCCACAAACTGCCCGCAGCCGTTGCTACTAAAATCAGCCAGCTTGCGGCCAACTGCCAGGCGGGAACATCACCCGCTGCCAGACGCATAGGCATCACCATAAAAGACGTCAGGGGAAAGAAGGAAAAAAATATCACGACATTTTCAGCCGTACCCATCGCAATTAACAGCCCCAGGAACATAGACAACATCAACGACATATTCAGGAAGCCGGACAACTGCCCGCTGAATCGGGGATCGGCAATAAGCACGCTGGCGGCCGAGATCAAGCCAAAAAACAGAACAATACCGGGTACGAGGAATGAGACCATAATCAGGATGAATGACACATCCACCGCCTGCTGGTAAAGAGACGGCAAACTTCGCCACAAAGCGGCCAGAAATGGCAACGCCAGCAGCAGCCAGACCAAAGGGCGGGTGAGCGCGACGCCGGTCAGGCCCAAAATTTTGCCTATGATGAATTGATTGGGCGTGAGCGTAGTCATCAATATCTCCAGTGTCCGGTTTTCCCGCTCATCCTCCACAATCATGGAGGCGTAACCACTGACGTCGGCCATAATGATAAAGAGGGAAAATGTGACTGCAAACAGAAGCCCGACTTTGACGATAGTATTAGCCGTATTGGCGCTGTCATGTGGATTGGCGTTGGCAGATTGCAGAGAAATGTCGGCCCCGTCTGCAATACGCTGCTGCGTGGTTTCGTCGGCATCCGCCAGTAGTTGGGTGCGCAGCAATGTTTTGAAGCTGTCTTCCACAATATTTGACGATGGTTGGTCCAGCACGTAAAGGTCTATCTGCCGACTTTGGCGGTAATCGGCGGGCAGGACGTAGTAGGCCTGGATTTCTTCGTTTTCCAGCGCGGTGCGAGCGGCATCTTCGTGGGGATACGGCCGTATCTCCACCACCGCTCCCGGCCTGGACACAGCCCCGCCCAACACCCCGGCATAATCCACATACCCTACCGGCTGGCGGTTGAGCAGGGTGATAGCCACCAGGAAAACAATGGTGAAAAGACCCAGCACAGCCATCATCACAGGAAAGCCCAACGTCCCCAGCCAAAAGCTGCGCTGCCCGACCAGATTCCAGTATTCGTGCCAACTGACCTGTATTAGTTTACGCATTTTCATATTGCGTATTGCGTATTACGTAGTGCGTAACCGGATCGATACGCAACACGTAATACGCAATACGTTTAACCTGGCGTTTCCCGCACGACAGTGACAAAAATATCATCCAGCGACGGCTGCTCAATTTCAAATCGTTCAATGGTGATGTCAGGACGGGCGGCCAGATAACGAAACACATCATCGGGCGCTGTCTCTTCCGCCAGGGCCAGATGCCAGACGCCGTTGTGATGCTGACCGATGACACCGGGAATCTGACTGAAGTCGCCCTCACCTTGCAAGATGAGGCTGCGCCCGGCAAATTGGCGTTTGATTTGCCGCACACCGCCGTAGAGGATGACACGGCCGTTATCAATCAAGGCAATCCGGTGGCACAACGCCTCGACCTGGTGCATCTGGTGGGTACACATGATGATGGTGCAGCCAGCCCGCTGCTGTTCCAGCAAAATTTCCTTGGCCAGCCGCGTATTGACCGGATCGAGGCCGGAAAACGGCTCATCCACCACAATCAAATCCGGCTCGTGCAGCAAGGTGGCAATCAACTGCGCCTTTTGCTGCATCCCCTTGCTCAGGGTTTTGATTTTCTTTTTGCGTTGTTCCTGCAAATCCAGCCGTTCCAGCCAGCCGTCCAGCCGTTTTTGCGCTGTTTTCTTGTCCACGCCCTTCAATTGGGCCAGGTAGAGCAGGGTGCGATCCAGCCGCTGTTCCTGGTACAGGCCGCGTTCTTCCGGCATGTAGCCGATTCTGTCCTTTTTGGCTTCCTCCATCGGCCCGCCTAAAATGCTGATTTGGCCGCTGTCCGGTTTGAAGATGTCCAGCATCATGCGGATGGTTGTCGTCTTTCCGGCTCCATTCGGCCCCAGCAGGCCAAAAATCTCCCCGGCCCCTACGGTAAAGGAGACGTCGGCAACGGCCGTCACCTGACCAAATCGCTTGCTGACCGATTGAACGGAAACTGTGGGTATGGCGTCTTGCTCTGTGTGTGTCATGGAGCAAGTATAGCGGAGAACGGCCGTACCCCCCGCACCAGCCATGAATAATAGGTCATATTTCAGCAGACGTTAATTTGTCAGGGCTGTCAGAGTTGGTTATAATTTTGCTCGCTTAGGCGCCATAGCTCAGTTGGTCAGAGCGGGGGACTCATAAGCCCTAGGTCATTGGTTCAAATCCAATTGGCGCCACTGAAATAAGGCCGCTCCGTTGTGGGGCGGTTTTTTGTTAGGGGAGATTGGTGATTGGTGATTAGAGATTGGCGGTTGTGGCTTTTTCTTGCAGCGGGCGCAACATTGGCTTTGCTGTGGGTGTGGCGGGATGAACCGTTACGGCCGTCCACCCTTCCCCCTGTAGCCGCCCCTATTCTGGCCGATGACATCAACCAGCACCGCTTGAATACGGCCGCTCCTATCCCCGCCGGCGAGTTGGTACTGGCGCAAACCTTCACGGCGCAAAAAGACGGCCTGCGGGAAATTGAGTTGATTTTCGTCCGGCATGATGAGCCAGCCGCAGATGAAAACGGCCGTCTCACCCTAAAGCTGCTAACGCAGGACGGCCGTCTCCTGACCGAACAAACCCTGGAAACCCGCAACCTGCGCCACAACCAAAACTATGTCTGGCAAATTCCCCGGCAAGCCAATTCTGCGGGACAGGCTTACGTGCTGCAAATCAGCGGCAGCCCGGATAATCCTGTGTCGGTGTGGGGGTATGATTTGGATGTGGTCAGCAGCGGGGCGTTTTCGCTGTCGGGGGAGGATACGGCCGTGCAGGATTTACGCTTCATCACCCGCTACCAACTTAGTTGGGGCAGCGCATTAGGGCAGTTGGGGCAAACGGCCGTTCATTACGGCTCCCTTTTCCTGCTGGCGCTGGTCTTTTTGCTGATGCCCGGCTGTCTGATTTTACTGTTGGGGCTGCGTTGGGTGCATTGGGATGGCATGGCTTGGGTGGGGACGGCGTTGGCGGTGGGGACGGCCGTCTGGCCGGTAGTCTGGTATCTCTTTTCTCTGGTTGGCGGGCGGTGGACAGGATGGTTGCTTTGGCTGGTATTGCTAGGGGGATGGGTTGTTACGTTGTTTTTGGTTTGGCGCGTCTGGGCGAGACGGCGGGAGAAACGGCCCATCGCGGCCCAGGATGTCACCCCGCCGTCCCGCCCCTACGACGATACGCAACACGCAACACGCAATACGCATCACGTCCATTGGCAACATATCGCCCTCTTATTCATCCTTCTGGTTGGTTTTGGCGTGCGTTTGCTGGCGGTGCGGGATTTGAATATTCCGCCCTGGGTGGATGCCAGCCGCCACGCTTTGATTACGGCCGTGATGACGGAAAACGGCCGTACCCTGCAAAACTATGCCCCTTACCTGGAGATTGACCGTTTCCCCTACCATTTCGGCTTCCACACCATCTCCGCCAGCCTCATGCTCATGGGCAACTGGCGGCTGGAACAACTGCTGCTCAATCTGGGACAACTGCTCAATGCCCTCGTCCCCCTCACCCTGTATGCTGCTGTCTGGCTGATGACCCGTCGCCGCAACGCCGCCCTTATTGCTGCGTTTCTGGTCGCGCTGCCCTTTTTCTTTCCCGGTTATTACGCCACCTGGGGGCGCTTTACCCAGTTGACCGGCGTGCTTATCCTGCCTGTGCTGCTGGCTTTCACCTGGCTCCTGGTGCGCGGGGCGCGCCGCTGGCGGCGGTTGTGGTGGCTGGCAGCTTTATTAGCCGGCAGCCTCTTCCTGGTACATTTGCGCGTATTTGTCTTTTACGCGCCCTTTGCTTTTGTGGTCTGGTTGATGAGTTGGGGGCGGCGCGGCCGTTATCTTTTGGCTACGGCTCTTACCATCTTCCTCCTCATCCTGCCCCGTCTGTTTTATTTGCAAAGCATTACTGAACCGGTCAAGGCCATCAGCTACA
>JAJRTP010000595.1 GCA_024278255.1 Chloroflexota bacterium
CGTCATGCTGCCTACGGCCGAAACGGTTCCCGCGCCAAATGCGAACGTCACTCCGTTAAGCGATGGCGACCTGCGTGGACTGTTAGAGGCGGAGGTGCAAAAAATTCTGGATGCCGGCCATCTGAGGCCGGGCTACGTCAGTCACGGCATCTTCGACTTGAAAGGGCGGAGCGGCTGCGGTGATAATCTGGTTGATTACTGGCACTCTTCGGCCGATACGATCGTAACCTTGATCAATGCGCTGCCCTATTTGCCCGCGGGGATGCAGCAAGACGTAAAGACGTACTTGCAAAACGAGTTTAACAACTTCGCCCCGCACGATTATGACCATGTCGGCTGGCGTGATGGGGCCGCCCGCGAAATTTTCGATATACCCCCCGAAGTGGCCTCTGATATGGCCGGTTACGGGCCTGTGAGGGAGAACTACACGTTTAAAAACAATGGCGGCTGGAATGACGAAGGCGTTTGGGGGCGCAATCCATATGAATTCTATGCGCTATGGAAATATGCAGAAATTTTCGGCGACGCCGCTGCCATTTATGCCGCCAGCAAGGACGACCTGACTTCGGTGACTCTCCTGCCTTCGGATCAACTTCTGCTCAGTATGCCCCTGGTGCATAACGCCTACATCGCCGGTTACACCGGTTTTCTGGAGTTAGAGCGACTGGCCGGTCAGCCCGAATCAACCAGTACCAGGAATGAGCTAAACCGGATAATTGCGTTGCGAATCAATAACTTCACCAAAGATTCAGCCTACGCCGAAATGGTTTCCTACTGCCGCACTTTGAACATAGCCAGCAATTTTATGTTCCTGACGCCGGAATTGGCTGAGCGACTCAGGACGTCTGCCTTAAATCGTGTGATTGGTGCGTTAGATGAATATGAAGAAGTATCGCCCGCCTGGTTTGTTACGTTTGCGGCGGAAGGGTATGCCGAGAATCCTAAAACAACGCTTTACGATGCGCATGGCATGTTCATGGCCCGCGCATTGATCCTCCAGGAAGAAAGCGACATTTTGTCAGCCTACCTGGATGTGCCGGCGTTTGCTAAAGGCGATCTTTTTTATATTGATAAGTTGGTCATGTTGTTGGGTAAGCCTGGATACGGGTTCACTATGAGTATGCCTTCCGCAGTCGTCATGGAACCGGGCAGCACACGGGTTGAGCTGGTCGAAATTACCCATGTTGGCGGATTTACGTACACGGTGGCGTTAGAGACCGCCAGCCCGTCAGCCAATTTACTGGTAAGTTTTGATGCGTCTGTGGTGTCCGCGCCTGGCGGTCAGGTTTCATTGACTTTCAACGATACGCATACGCCGCCGTTGATGCCCGGCCTTATGTTCACCGTGCCGGTGACGGCTACGGCCGATACGCTAGTTCAGACCGGCAGCATCACCGTATTGGTTGGCGGATCGCGCAATTACCTGCCTCTCGTGTTTAAACAGTAGACATTGTTGGAATTAAGGGGCACGAATTTCACGAATAGCTGCACGGAGGCGACGCAGAGATTCACAGAGAGAAAACAGAGTAATATGAGGTTAACGTGATGTCAAAAGCTTTTCAGCGCCCGATCTGGTTTATTGGGCTGGTTTTGATGCTGGGTGTGATTGGCCTGGGCCGGCGGTTGCCAGACGCAATACGGGCAGAAGAACAGGCCGGTTCGCCTGTGCGACGTGTCAACGTCCCGTATACGGCGGCGGCAGATGGCAGCATTCCTGTGCCGGACAGGGCGATCTTTTGGTTTGGTCAGGTCGGCCCAACGAACGATAATTATGCGGATGTCCGCGTCATCTACAATGATGATTACCTGTTTGTGACCTTGCATCTGTTTGATCGGCTGCTTTTTTACAAAAAAAATCCGTCTGTTTCAGAGTTGGTTGCATGGGATGCGGCGACGCTTTACCTGAATTTGGATGGCAATGCGGGGAGTGCGCCTGGGGTTAATGCCCACCGGTTTGTGGCCCAGGTTAATTTCAATGAATCGCGTGACGGCGGCGCTTATCAGGCGTCGTATCAGGGGAATGGGACGGATTGGTCGTTGGCCGCAACCCCTTTCGTGACGACTGATGGTTGGCAGGGACAGGGCTTGAACGATGGAGCCGAGGATCGGGGATGGAACGTCACGTTCAAAATCCCTTTTAACAGCCTGGGATTGAGCAGTATGCCTGCGGATGGGACGGTGTGGGGGCTGGGGTTGGCGGTGCATGACCGGGATGACGCCGGAGGAGCGTTCATCGCTGACAAGGTGTGGCCGGAAACCATGAGTTCGACTCAACCGGCGACGTGGGGCCAGATCCATTTCGGGCTGCCGATGTATGAGCCGCCCCCGACTAATCCTGGCGCTGTGGTTACGATCCGGCATGGTTTGGATGGCGTGGTTGTGGCGGATGGGCAGGTTGGCGGGGATAGTACCTGCGCTCAGAGCTTGTGGCCGGATTTTTGGCCGGGATGGGGCGGCTTGAACTACTCTGCCGGGGCGGCGCAGGAGCGGATGAACATTCAAAATCAGTGGAATTTAGGCGATTGGCCCTGTTTTTCTAAATATTATGTGACGTTTCCGCTGGATGGGCTGCCGCCAGACGGGGTGATCATTTCGGCGACGCTGACTGTGTATCAGTTTGGCAATTCTAACCAGGGCGGATCGTATGATCCCGGCCGGCTGCCGGAACCATCGTTGATTCAGGTGATGACGGTGGATGACGCCTGGGACGAGGCTGCGTTGACGTGGAATACGGCGCCGCTGGCGGTGGAGAATGTGGGTCGGGCGTGGGTGGACCCGTTGCCGGCCGGCCCGCCGTGGCCGAATGTGCCCAGGGAGTTGGATGTGAGCCGGGCGGCGGCGGAAGCGTATGAGGCTGGAGAGCCTTTGCGGCTGGCCTTGTATTCGGCTGATAATGCTTTGCACAGCGGTAAATATTTCCGATCTTCTGACGCTTCGGTGGCGGAGGCGCGGCCGACTTTGGAGCTGTTTTGGGGCTATGACAAGGGGTTTACGGTGGCTGTTACCTCACCGTTGCAGCGGATCGCGCCGGGCGACACGGCCGTTTTCACCCTGGATATTCAACCTACGGACGGTTCCGTATCATCGGTTGACGTCGCTGTCGGCAATCCGTATGCCGATCTGTCCGTTTCGCCGGCGTCGCAGACGCTTTCCTGGCTGCCGGGCGTGGCGACCTTTTCGGCGACTGATTGGCATGATCCCGCCTTCACGTCCGGCCTTTTGTATACTTTGCCAATTACGGTGACGGGGGGAACGGCCGTTCAGACCACCGAAGTCCACCTCTTGCTCAACGGGAGCCAGATTCACCTGCCCCTGATCTGGCGGGGCGATTAACGACGGAACACCCACAATATCCCAACGGGCGGCCATTCCTGTTTTACGCATCATTCTGCCTGGGCTATAATCCTGCCACCGACAAAGAGCTTCGCCGCCGGCGAAGCAAGCATTGATAAGTGGTAACTACTAGACTAAGCCTCTCTGGGCTTTCACCACGAAGACACGAAGAAAAACAGTAGA
>JAJRTP010000596.1 GCA_024278255.1 Chloroflexota bacterium
AGAAATCTCATCCACCCCGGCCGACACCAGCAAAGGAATTGAGGCGCTGGCTCCGGCCATCAGAAAAACAGCTAAGACAATGACGATTGTTTTCCCGCGATACGGCCGGAAATAATTCAGAATCCGGCCCACCAGTTCCTTGTCGCTGTACTGCCTGTCGTACGCCTCCGAATCGAGGCCCCGCATCAATGCCGCCATGCCCGTATTGTCACCCATCCCCCGTTATCCGGCAAACGGGCAACAGGTTGCGTATTGCGTGTTGTTGCCCGACTACCCGGCTACCCGACTACCCGACTACAAGACCACCCGACTACAAGACTACCCGACTACAAGACTACCCGACTACAAGACTACCCGACTACCCGACCTTGCCACCTTGTCACCTTGTCACCTATAATCCCCGCATGACATCCATCACCCTACCCGAACGACACTTGCCCTGGCCCACGCCCTGGGTCGAGATTTTTGCGCGGGATGCGCCGCTGCTGGTGGAGATTGGTTTTGGCGGCGGCCACTTTTTACGCGATCTGGCTCAGAAACGGCCGTCAGCCAACATCATCGGCGTAGAAATATCCCTGCCTTCCCTGCGGCGCGGTGAGCGGAAAATTGTCCATGCCGGTTTGTCCAACGTGCGCCTGCTGCAATGCAGCGCCCGCTATCTCTTTTGGGCCTTGTGCGCACCCGGTTCTGTGGCTGAGGTTTACATCAACTTCCCCGATCCCTGGCCCAAAGCTGCCCATCACCAGCGCCGCCTGATTAACGAATCTTTCCTGCACTTGCTGGCGACGCGCATGAAAGTGAACGGCCGTCTGGACATCGCCACCGACCACGCCGATTATGCCCAATGGATTACCGAAGCGCTGGCCCAAATGCCGTATTTTGACAGCCGCCTGCCCGTTCCCTTTGTTACCGAAGACAACGAGCGGCTGCGCACCAAATACGAAAATATAGCCCTGGCTGCCGGGCGCACCTGCCACTATTACAAATGGCGGCGCAATGAGACGCCCGCCCCCGATACTTTCCCCCCGCCGGAGGAACTGCCTATGCCTCACGTTATTCTGGAAACACCGTTGAGTTTGCCCGATATTGAAAACCATTTCACGCCTTTTCACGTTGCGGAAGATGATGCCCACATCCGTTTTATGGAGATGTTTTTGGCGCGGGATGAGGCCAGTTTGCTGGTAGATACGTACTTGAAGGAGGAGCCAATGGCCCAGCGGGTCGGGCTGCAAATCCGATTACGGCCGTCTGGCGATCTGGTAGTTGGTTTACATGAACTGGGGTTTCCCCGGCCTACGTCTGGCATTCATACGGCCGTGCGCCATCTGGCCGATTGGGTGGTGAGTTTACACTCGGAGGGGCACATTGTACGGCACAATCTGCAACAACAAATGGGGGAGGGAACAGATTTGCCTAACTGAACACATCTGTTCCTTCCCAAATCTGCTGTAATCACATGAACGATTCGCTAACCAAACTTCAAGCCGACATGAACGCCTGCCGCCGCTGTCTGGAAGCAGGCTATGAGATTGCGCCGGGAGCTATTTATCGCTGCGGCACAGTGCGGGATGTCATGCTCATTGGGCAGGCGCCGGGGATTACGGAGGTGGAGGCGCGACGGCCGTTTAATGCCGGCAGCGGTCGTCGTTTGTTCCAATGGCTGGGGCAGGCGGGCTGGGATGAGGCGGAGTTTCGGGAAAAACAGTATATGACGGCCGTGACCAAATGTTATCCCGGTAAAGGCAAAAACGGCAAGGGAGATCGCGTTCCCAGCAAGGCAGAGCAGGCATTGTGCCGTCCTTTCCTGGATCGGGAGATGGCGCTGGTTAAGCCTCGCCTTATTATCCCCGTGGGCGGCCTGGCAATTAAACTCTTTTTCCCCAAATCGGCCAAATTGACGGATGTGATTGGTACGGCCGTTTACTTCCCGCCGCAATCATTAACCAACCCCGTCAACTACGACATCAAAACCGGCCAATGGCTGAAGTTGGCTGATTTCCAGTCGTTAATCCTGCGACAAGCTCAGGACAAGTTTGCCAATCTTCCGGCGGACGGCCGTTTCCTCGTCCCACTCCCCCATCCCTCTGGCGCCAGCCTGTGGCCCAACCGCCCGGAAAACAAAGCCCTCATCGCCCAGGCCATCCAGATTTTGCGCGATATTCGGACAGCCTGGAGATTGTGAAGAGGGGCGGGGCAGGCTACGTCTTGATTTCCAGGCTGGGGAAGAAAAGGAAAAATGTTGTACCCTTTCCCAATTCAGTAGATACATCAATATACCCTTTATGCTGCCTTACAATGCCATAGACCTGGGCCAGACCCAACCCACTGCCCAGCGGCGCTCTGGTCGTGAAAAACGGTTCAAAAATATGGGGCAGCGCTTCCGGGGCAATGCCCACACCATTGTCGGCTACCGTGATAACCGCCCAATCTCCGGCGTCCATTTCCGGCAGCGGCGCATCTGCGCCATCGGTCACGTGGAGACATTGCAAAGCAACATATAGGTTGCCGCCCTGTGGCATGGCCTCCCGCGCATTGAGGGTCAGGTTGATGACGACTTGCCGCAGCCGGTCCGGGTCGGCAAAGATGATTACCTCATCTGCCGGGCAGGTCAGATGCAGGCGGATATTTTCTGGCAGGGTGCGGGCCAACTGCGTTTGGATACCGCGTAAAAAGTGGTTTGCGTCCAGGTTTTGCCGGTGCAGGATGGATTCAGCAGCAAAATCCAGAATCTTTTGGGTAAGGTCGGCCGCCCGCTGTCCTTGCTCCTGAATGACAGCCAGCCTTTCCCGGTCTTTGGCCGAGAGATTGTCGCCACGCAACATCAAATCGGCATAGAGAATAATGCCGGCCATCATATTGTTGTATTCGTGGGCAATACCGGCGGCCAATTGGCCCACAGCCGCCAGCCGCTCTTGCTGCATCAGTTTTTCCTGAGCGGCTTGCAATTCTACCAGTGTTTTTTCCAGACGGGCGTTGCTGCGGCGCAGGGCGGCCATATCCGCAAAACGGGCCAGGGCAATAATGATGGCTCGCTGCAAGGTACGGCCGTCGGGCGGTTTGACCACATAGGCCCCAGCCCCGGCTGCACTGGCCTGGGCGGCTAATTCTTCCGTTTCATAGGCGGTCAACATGACAACCGGTGTGGGCTGCACGACCTGGATTTCCCGTGTGGCCGCAATACCATCCATATCCGGCATTTTAATGTCCATCAATACTAAATCAGGGCGGAGGGATTGAGTCATTTCGATGGCTTGACGGCCGTTCACCGCTTTGCCCACAACCTCATATCCCAATTCTCCCAACAGCGATTTAATCATCTCCCCAGCCAGAAAGTCATCTTCAGCAATCAGAACACGGATTTTCTTCTGCTCATTCATAGACCCGCTTCCTCCGGCAGGCTGGCGGGGAATGTGATTTGTACGGCCGCGCCATCATGATTATATAAGGTTAATGTGCCGCCTAAATTATCCTGCACAACAGTGCGAATCAAATCAAACCCCATATTGTACCGCTCCCCGCGCAGTACATCATCGGCAAACCCCGGCCCATCATCCCGGAACAGGCAGCGTATTAGGCCCTCGGAAAATTCACTTTGGCAATAGATACGGGCGGCGCTGCGCCGGCTTAATACATGCTTGACCATATTTGTGGTTAATTCATTAATAATCAGCGCCAGATTATGGGCTTCATTAGACGCTACTCGTATATCAGACGGCTCAATCTCTATGGACAACTGTTTGTCATTCGGTAAGGTACGGGTGACACTCTGGATCACTTGCCGGGTTAAATCGCTCAAGCGGACGGGCTGCCAGCCGGAGGCAGAGAACATTTCATGGGCCGCTGCTAATCCCAGAACCCGGCCGATTAGCTCATTGATGACTGTCTGAAAATCGGCCTGGTTTTCTACCTGGGTGCGGTCGCGGGTGGCGTAAAGCAGGCCAATGATGCCGGTCAGGTTGTTTTTAACTCGATGGTTGACTTCGCGCAGGAGGGTGGCTTTGGTGTGGGCGTCTTGCTGCGCCTGGGCGTAAAGGCGGGCATTGGTAATGGCGATGGCGGCCGGCCCGGCCAGACTTTCGGCCAGACGCCGGTGGTTTTCGGTAAAAAAGTCTGGTTCTACTTTATCCAATGAGAAAAACCCGACCGCTTCTCCGCCGGCTATCAAGGGAACGCCGAGCCAGGAAATGACGTGTTCTGCGCCGGACGGCCGTTCCCAGCCGGGGTATTCACGAGTATCAGGAATTAGAAAGCTGCATTTCTCATTCAGTAGAATTTGGGCGGGGGGATTGGTATTGGTGTTAAAGCTGATGCGGCTGGCCAGGGCGGGGTCTGACCATTTCTCATGGCCGCGGGTAACGTAAGCGCTCACGCGCGTTTCCGATTCGCGCAGCATGACGGAGGCGCTGTCATATGGTACAAGCTGGCCCAGATAATCCAGCAGTGTCTCCAAAACAGTGTTCAGATTCAGAGTTTGAGCCAGAGCGGTAGCTGCTGCGCGTAAGGTGTCCGCTTGTTTGCGGTGCTTGCGCTCGGCAGTAAACAGGCGGGCGTTTTGCAGGGCAATGGCGGCCTGGTCGGCCAATAGTTCCAGAATACGCAAATCATCTTCGTCGAAGGCGTGGGGTTGGTTAAAGGCCACATTCATCACGCCGTACACCCGATCGCCGCTGCATAGGGGCAGGCCAATAATGCCGCCGTCCCAATCCCAGGGATGATTTTCAAAAAGTGGGTGGTCGTTGACGCTTGGTACAACGATGCGTTGGTTGCTGCGGGCTACCGTGTAAGTCAAGCCGTTGGAGCGGGGTTGAATGTATGGTTTCTGCTCTGGTTCATGCGCCCAGGCCACGGCGCCGAAATGGAGGGTACGGCCGTCATACAAAAAAATGTGTGCGTCTTCCGCATCTACCAATTGCAAAACGTGGCCTACAATCGCCTCCAGAATCGGCCGGTATTCCAGGCTGGATGTCAGGCGGAGGCTGGCCTGGTGCAAAATTTCCAGTTCGGTGCTGCGTTTACGTTCAACGGCAAACAGCCGGGCATTTTCGATGGCGATGGCTGCTTGCCGGCTCAAACTTTCCAGTAATTGCACATCTTCCTGATCGAATGCGTGATAAATACCGGCTTCTGTGTGACAAGTAATGACGCCGATTACGTTTCCAGCCAGATTGATAGGTGTGGCAATGACACTGCCAAATAATCCTGGCGGCAGGCTGTTCAACCGTCCGGCCCAGGCGTCGTAATTATCTATGATTAAGGGCTGGCCGGTTTTCCAGACCGTGCCGGTTATGCCCTCGCCCCAGTGTATTTGTTGGCCTTGCACCGCCTCACCCAGACCATAAACAACAGCAATAGCCAGCACTTCATTGCCTGGCTCGACAAACTGTATGGTGCTGCCGGGCGCGTCTAATAAATCGGCTGCCCGGAAGGCGATAGCTTGCAGCAGTTCAGGCATCTCGCGGCGGGTGGTGATTTCCAGGGCTGTTTCGTGCAGGGCGGCGAGTTGGCGTGTCTGTTTTTCCAGTTCGTTGAGTAACTGTTCCCGCTCGGGAGCTGATTCTTGTTCCTGGGTCGTGCTGTCTGGGTTATCCATGGTCGTGAGTTTGCCGGTCTGATTTTAGCATAAAAGTGTTTTGTATTGAAAGTGGGAGTATTGGCGAACGGCCGTTATGGATCAACCACCAATCGCGGATTACCCCAATAAGCAGGCGTGTCGTCGGCGCTCGTCGCTTCCAGGCTGATGGTGATAGTCTTGCCCCAATAAGGTTCTAAAGGGACTAAGATTTCTTCCCAGGCGGCTTGGTCGGATACGGCCGTAACCTCGGTCACGGTTTGCGGCGGTGCAAAATCGCCCTGGATGCGGACGCGGTAGGTGAGCCCGGGTTGGAGAAGAACGGCCGTTTTCAGGGCGCTGTTCCGGGGGATTTGCCGGGTGTATTCCAGCGATTGCCATTGACCGGGGGATGGCGTCACTTTCAGGGCCAGTTGACGGCCGTTGGGGGCGCTGACGACGGTGGGAGCAGGTGTTTCCGCAACGGCCCAGAGGAAGATGGTGCGATCATATTCTTGCAGGTCGGGCATCAGGTTGTAGACACGGCCGTCGGTGTAATCCAGTACATAATAACTGGGGTCGGCTTCTTTGGCTGCCCGCAAATGCTCCAGGCTGCCGCCCGGCCGTTCCAGCGGCAAATCGTACCAAACCTGGGCCACGCTGCGCATAAAGCGGGGGGCAATGGGAAAACGGACGGCAAAAATGTGGTTGTCCGGCGTCAACGTAGGGATAATTTCCCGGAGTTGCTGCCGGGCGCTTTCCTCTTCCAGCACATTCGCCAGCCAATCTGCCTGCACCAGGCGCACCTGATAAATGTGACTGCCCATGATCAGGAGGATGACGGCGGCAATGATGAGATTGGGGATTGGCGATTGAAGATTGAACCGCCGCTTGCCAATGGCTACTCTCCAATCGCCAATCTGCAAAATCTGATCAACCGTTGCCCCAATTGCCAATGCCAGCCCAATGCCGGTATTGTAGATATGCCGCCCGGCATACAGTTCTGGTTTTTGCGTATAGAGAGCGAAGTAGATGAAAGCCAGGTGTACGGCCGTCCACAGCAAACCGAGGCGGGTCAGCCAACGGCCGTACCAGAACCAGAGGCCGATTAGCAGCAAAGCCAACAAGACAAAAACTGTTTTCGCCGCGCCGCTCAGAGTTAGAATGGGAGCGATAAAAGTAAAACGGAACAGCGTCACATTCAGAAAATCCAGCCAGGCTGCCGGCGACAAGGCTGCCAGCAAATCGGCCGGCGTGCGGGAAGCAGCGTCCAGAGTAATGTTGGGGCGGGTGAATTGAACGTACAGGTAAGCCAGGGTGAGGAGGCCGAGCAGGATGAAGAAGATGGCTTCGTGAGGCGTGAGGCGTGAGGCGTATTGGCGTATGGCGTATGGCGTATTGCGTGGTTTTTTGCGCTTGGGGGTGTGGCAGTGGCGTTGGTGGAGGAGGATGAGCAGGAGGAAGATGGGCAGAATGACGCCTTCTTCGTGGGTGATCAGGACGAGTAGAGTCAGGGCGAAAGTGAGGATTAGTTTGACGGGGGACGGCCGTTTCAGATACGACAGCCACACGCTCAACGTCAGCAGGCTGAATACGGCTTCCATGACAATGGCGATACTGCTGATCCAGGTAACAACGTCTACCCAATGGCTGTGGATGGCAAAGAGAACGGCCGTACTCACGGCAGCAAAGCGACTCAGACCAAACTGCCGGGCCACACGGTACAGCAGGACAATCGCCAGACTATGAACGCCTAACTGCAAAATATAGTAGCCCACCGGATTATAGCCAAAAATTTGCCGGTTTAGTAGAAACCAGAGGTTTTGCGGTGGGCGATAGTACCAGGTGAGAGTGTAGGGATTGAGCAATTGGAAAGCCAGATACGGCCGTTGCCAAAATTGCTTGACATAATCAAACTGAATGTAATCATCTCCCACAAAGTAACGGACAAAGGGCGGGTAATAAACCCACCACGTTAACAAAATTAGGCCGATGAGTACGGCCGTTGTCAGAAGAAAACGGTTCCTTGTGCGTGACATTGTGCTATTATCTCTATAAGATTCAACAACGGCAATGAATGAGTACAACGAGAGTATAGCAACGTTTTGTGGGGAATGAGATAATAGGGGTCAAAGCAATTCAAAAGGAGAAGATAAATGGCCCGCCCCATGTCACGCAAAGAACGCAAAGCAACATTTATGAAGCAAGCAGAGCAAATGTTTGAAGAATTG
>JAJRTP010000597.1 GCA_024278255.1 Chloroflexota bacterium
CGGATTGGGTAAAGACAGCTGCCGAAGCGATTCGGCTTAGTAATTCGAAAGACGGCTATTGCCTGGCGCTGGGAATCGGCTCGGGCAACTTAATCCACGAACTGTTGCGCCAATATGCGACCGAACAACTGGAAAAAAGCGCCAGCGACAGCCAACAAACTGAAGCAGATCACGCCAACTATTACATCCAATTCCTGCACCAGCGCAGCGCTGATGTGGCTGGCGGCCGTCAGCGGGAAGCCTTGCTGGAAATCAAGGCAGAATTAGACAATATCCGCGTGGCCTGGTTATGGGCGGTTGCGACCGTAGATGCAGATGCTCTGCAAAAAGGGGGCGAACCCTTGGGGCTTTATTATCAATACCTGGGCGGCTATCTGGAAGGCTTGACCCTTTTTTCGCAGGCGACCGAAGTTTTACAGGCACAGCCCCAAAGTGAAGCCACAGACCGAGCCTTACTAGGCACCCTGATGTACCAGGGCTGGTACTACCTGCGTTTTGGGCGTCAGGAAGATACGGAAGCATGTATGGCGCAGAGCCTGACCATCTATCGTCGCCTGAACATCCCGCCGCTGCCCGGTAACATAACCGATCCGAACGCTCCGTTGAGTTTTGTGGCCTTAGCCAGAGGTGATTATGCTACGGCCGTTAACTATGCAGAACAGGTTCGTCAGGTTGGCGAAGCACAACAACACGCCATCAACCGCCAGTTTGCTTACCATTTGCTGGCCGAAGCGCATGTAGGTTTAGGCGAGTATGAAACAGCCCAAAAGTTCGCCCAACAGGCGTATGCCCAGTCGTTAATGAGCGGCGACCGCTGGTTTAGGGCCTATATTTTGAATAATATGGGGCAAATTGCGGTCGCCTTGGGTGATAACAGAATGGGCAAAACCCATTTCCAATCCAGTTATGAGATTCGTCACGATTTTGCTGATCCTGAAGGGATGGCGCTGGCTCTTATCAATCTGGGCAATCTGGCGCTCAAAGAGCAAGCCTTTGCCGAGGCAGAAGAGCAGTACCAGCGCAGCCGGGCAATTTATCAGGATATTAATGACAAAGGCGGGCTGGCGGCAGCTAATTGGGGCTTAGGGATTGTCTTTTGTGAGCAGGGTGATTATGCGCTTTCCCAGGACTATTTCAGACAAGCATTGCAGTTGGCTGTAGAGATTGATTACCGGCCGGTTTTGTTTGGTTCGTTACTGAATATTGCGGCGTTGTTGTGGCAGATGGGGCAGCGGGAACGGCCGTTGACCCTCCTGGCCTTCACGGCTCATCACCCGGCTACCGACCACGAAACACAAAACAAAGCCCATACGCAGCTCACCATTGAATATCAGAAAGAGGTCTCACCCCAATTGTATGCTACGGCCGTGGCCCAGGGTAAAGCCAGTGATCTGGATACGTTGATGGCCGATTTACTCAACCAACTTTCACACCCCTTGACACCGGCCCCGGAAGAAGCACCTTTGCCTGGGGAATCTACCCGCAATATCACGGAGCCGCTCAATCTCGTGGAACAACTCACGCCCCGCGAATCAGAGGTACTCCAATTTCTTTGTGCCGGGCTGACCAATCAGGAAATTGCTGACGAGCTGGTGTTGGCTATCGGTACCGTCAAATTCTACACCAGTCAGATTTATGGCAAACTGGGTGTGCGTAATCGGGTAACGGCCGTAGCCCGCGCCCGCGAACTAAACCTCATCAATAACGAATAAAACTGCATCCATCATCTTGCTGAACCCAACCAAAGTTTGGTTGTCCCCATCTCCAAATCCAACTACAAACAAACCTTCGCCAGAAGATTTCCCCCTGCAAAGCCGGTAAAGTAACCCCATACAACATTTTATCAATCTTAGATGGCGAAAGCCCAATACAAGGAGAACCAAAATGTCTCAAGAATGGAAATTGAATGGAACGTACTTTGAAGCGTGTAATTGTGATGCGGCTTGTCCCTGCGTCTTCCTGAGCGACCCCACAGAAGATGATTGTACGGTGCTTATCGCCTGGCATATTGACGAGGGTAACTTTAATGGCGTTGCTCTTGACGACCTGAATGTTGCTTTGGCCGTCCTCAGCCCCGGTAATATGGTAGAGGTGCAGTGGCAAGCGGCCGTTTACTTTGACGACCGCGCCAATGACAGCCAGAAAGACGCCCTGATGCAAATCTTCACCGGACAGGCTGGCGGACATCCCGCCGCATTGGTCTCGCACGTCGGCGAGGTGTTGGGCGTTAGTAATCTGTCCATGACCTATAAGGCTGAAGAGAAACGGCGCAGCTTGCAAATTGCCGGTGTAGCTGAAGCAGAAATTGAAGCGCTGAATACGGGCCAAGGCGGGGCTGATATTACCGTTGAAAATCATCCGCTTTGTATTGCGCCGGGATATGCGGCCGTGGTCAGCAAATCCACGAATGTAACTTACCAGGATCACGGTTTTGACTGGGAGTTTACAGGAAAGAACGGGTTTTACTCCCCCTTCACCTATCAGGGTGCGTAAGCAGGGCTTTTCATCTCCAGGACCGGCAGTGCTGTTCAGGACTGCCGGTCTTAAATATTTGGAATTGAACACCCCTCGGAGGACAGGAACATGCAATCAGCAACCTTCACAGAAACACTTGTACGGCGCGACCGGTCTGTTGTATTAGCCAGTCTGGGCGCAATCATCTTACTGTCCTGGGCCTACATGGGCTATTTGGCCTGGGATATGGCTAACATGATGGCTATGAGCGAGATCGGCATGGGAATGGAGATGGCTATGCCTACCTTCCAGCCCTGGGGAATCGTCGATTTCTGGCTGGTGTTCATCATGTGGACTGTGATGATGTTTGCTATGATGACGCCTTCGGCCGCCCCGATGGTTCTCATGTACGGCAAGATTAACCGGCAGCGTCAGGCACAGCTAAAACCGGTTTGGGGTACGGCCGTATTCTTTCTGGGCTATCTTCTGGTCTGGACAGCGTTTAGCGCGGCGGCTACATTGGCCCAGGGAGGCCTCCATGCAGCCACCTTGCTCTCCCCCATGATGGAAACAACCAGCCCGGTTTTGGGTGGCATCATTCTCATTGCCGCTGGTGTATTCCAATTTACGCCGCTCAAACATGCCTGTCTGTCTCACTGCCGCACCCCTTTAGGCTTTTTCATGGCCGAATGGCGCGAAGGCAGATGGGGGACTTTGCTCATGGGTCTGCGTCATGGCACTTTCTGTGTCGGCTGCTGCTGGCTGATTATGATCCTGCTCTTTGTGGCCGGCGTTATGAACCTGATTTGGATTGCCGTCATTGCCGCTTATGTATTGGTAGAGAAGCTACTGCCGGGCGGTCACAAAGTAAGCTGGGTCGTTGGGGTGCTGATGGCCGGCTGGGGTATCTGGATGATTATGGGCGTGCTGCTCTAGTGAACAATTGAATGATAACTATTAACCGTTAGTGCTTTTCATGACGAATCGCACCTTAAGCAAATAAGATCAAGGAGATAATTATGATTGTTGTACGTGATATTTTTCAGGCAAAATATGGTAAAGGAAGGGGCGTATAAAAGACTTAGGGGAGGAAATTAACACGACATCAATTTTGAGCTAAACTTTCGACGAATCACCACAAACTCGAAAGGAAATAGCCTAAAAAGATGCCGTGTTTGATAGATACTATACG
>JAJRTP010000598.1 GCA_024278255.1 Chloroflexota bacterium
CAAAATTGGTGGAAGCCGCTTAGCCGCATGGAAAGAAGTTGGGTAATCGTCGCCTTTGTCTGGTGTCTCGTCCTGACCGCCATGATGCTCATCTGGTTTGCCAAAGGCAACCAAAACGTCCCCACCGTAACCTACACCACAACGCCGGAACAGTACAAAGCTACTGTAGACGCCTTTGTCGAAAAGTACAAAGTAGACGAAATCAACGGTGTGCCCGTTGTCGCCGCGCCTCCGGGCAGCGACATTTACCTGCTGGGCCGACAGTGGCAATGGTACCCCATTTTGCAGTTGCAAGAAGGAGAAACGTACAATCTGCACGTTTCCTCGCTGGATGTGCAGCATGGTTTTTCCCTGCAGCCCGTCAATCTGAACTTGCAGATATTACCGGGCTACGATTACGTAGCCACTGTCACCCCCACAACCAGCGGAGAGTTTGGGATTGTGTGCAACGAATACTGCCTGATTGGGCACCATACTATGGTTGGCAAAATGCTTGTGGAGAAATAATCAGATTTAAGGAGGAAATATTATGGCGGCAATTTCAGCCCCTGCTCAAACGAAATTTCGCACCTGTCCTGTTACTGCACTGAAGGTAGATTTAGCGGCTGAAAAGCTGATTAAAGCCAACGCGGTAACAGCAATTGTATTCCTGGCCATTGGCGGCCTTTTCGCTTTATTGCTGGCCTTTACCCGCTGGCAAGCCGTACATCTTTTGCCGGCCGACTGGTTTTATCGTTTATTAACAGCGCACGGTCTGGACATGCTTGTTGTCTGGATCGTGTTCTTTGAAGTGGCCGGCCTTTATTTTGGTGGCACAGTGGTGCTGAACGCCCGCCTTGTCTTTCCAAAAATCGCTTGGCTTGCCTTTATTATGATGCTGGTTGGTGCTCTGCTGGTTAACGGCATTGTTCTGGCCGGTAAGGCGGACGTCATGTTTACCGCCTACGCGCCGCTTGTAGCCGACCCCATCTTTTACCTGGGCATCATCCTTTTTGCCGTTGGTGCATTGGTAGCCGTCTTTGTCTTTTTTGCCACTATAGTAACGGCCAAAAAAGAGAAAACGTATGAAGGCTCGCTGCCTTTGTTTACCTACGGTCTGGTAGCGGCGGCCATCATCGCCACATACGCCCTGCTTTCCGGCGCGCTGGCCCTTGTGCCTGCCTTGCTGACTTCGTTAGGGTTGATGGAGGTTGACCCCGCCTACTACCGCAACCTGTTTTGGGGATTTGGACACACGGCCCAGCAAATCAATCTGGCGGCCATGGTGGCTATCTGGTACGCACTGGCGCAAATTACGGTGGGCGCCGTGCCAGTCAATGAAAAACTATCTCGTTTCGCTTTCATTCTGTACCTGTTGGCTATCAACCTGGGATCGGCGCATCATTTGTTGGTTGATCCCGGTTACAGCTTTGCCTGGAAGACGTTTAACACCTCCTACATCATGTACCTGGCTGTTTTGGGCAGCCTGATTCATGCTTTTTCCATTCCGGCGGCCGTAGAAGTGGCCCAGCGGCGCAAGGGATTCACCAACGGGCTGTTTGGCTGGCTGCGTAAAGCGCCCTGGAAGGAACCGGGCTTCAGCGCTCTGGTTGTTTCCATGATGATCTTTGGCTGGATTGGCGGCGTCACCGGCGTTACCATCGGCACGGAACAGATCAATATGACAGCGCACAACACCATGCGCCTGCCGGGGCATTTCCACGCGACGGTGGTAGCGGGCACGACGCTGGCCTTCATGGGGATTACCTATTACCTCATCCCGCTTATCTTCCGCAAACCGCTGAAATTCCCCAGAGTGGCTTCCTGGCAGCCGTATGTATATGGCGGCGGAATGCTCATTGTATCTATCTTCATGATTGCCGCCGGTTTGATGGGCGCGCCGCGGCGTAATTGGCAAATCAATCTAGCTGAATACCCTGGCGCGACGGGGTTAATGTTTGCTATCATCGCTTTTGGCGCCACCATTGCCGTTATTGGCGGTTTGATGTTCCTATGGATAGTCTTGGCCTCCGTCTTCACAGGCAAGCAAGAGGATGCTAACCGTTTGACGCTGGTGATGAAACAGGAAAACCCGCTGGTGGAGGATGCGCTGCCTAACGTGGGCAAGGAAGCGACGGGCAAATACGCTCCCAGCGGCACGTTGGTCATTGTGTTTGTCTTCCTGATGTTCTTCGTTGTTTACTACTTCAGCAACTGGTGGCTGTTGGGTAGAGCCTGGATTATCAGGTAATAGCTCGTATTGCGTATTGCGTATTGCGTAACAAATCATCGCAATACGCAATACGCAACACCTTCCATGTGGGCCGCCGTTTTACTGGGGTTTACGGGTAGTTTGGGCCATTGTATTGGCATGTGCAGCGGCGTGTCGCTGCTCCTGGGCCGGCGGGGACAGGCGCAGGGGTGGCGCATTTTGTTTTTACACCTGGGCCGGATTACGACGTATGGCTTGCTGGGGGCTGTTGCCGGAGGGATTGGCTATTCGCTCATTACGGCGCTGAGTTTCTGTTTGACGCCGTTAACCGGCGGTCAGCAAGGCGGAGGGAGCGGTTTGCCCGGCGTTGTCTGGCTTCAGGGGGCGCTGGCTTTGCTGACGGCCGTACTCGCCATCTACATGTCCCTCTCCCTCATCGGCCGTCTGCCCTCCCCGGAACTGCTTTTGACCGGACTTACCCGCCGCTGGGGCCAATGGATGCGCCGCGCTGCGACGGGTAGATCGCCCTCCTCTACCGGCGGCGTTTTCACTTTGTATGGCC
>JAJRTP010000599.1 GCA_024278255.1 Chloroflexota bacterium
AAAAAACAAAAACAACGCCTGAACTTTGCCACCTTTTACGGCCGTTCCCAAAAACAAACTCTGTCTGCAAAACTGGAACTTTTCCGACCACAAAATCAAGGTACGAAACGGCCGTAACGACCAACCTAAAACAAAATTGCTCAACCACTGATAAAAACGAACACGGATTTTGCTGAAAACGATCTACGGATGCAGAACGGCCGTACCGACCAACCCAATCCACACCCAGCAACACCCTAAAATCAGCTTTTTATAAACCTGACTGTCCCAACAATATATTTGGCCCGACAAGGGATCTTGCGAAGTAAGGTGTTTTCGTCCATACAAGACCTGTTTTTCTGTTCTCATCGTGTATAGTCCCCGCCATAGGGTAAAAACGAGAATGAGACGCCAAAATTGGCGTCTATGGACGAAATCAAGGTGTTTAAGCGGAATAGCATTCGGGCTAAATCTCCTATAGCGGGTAAATACACGATTTGAATACAGTATATTGGATTCAGGGGGAAATATCAATAACGGGCAAATCATGCAGTCGTTTAAATCAAATTAAACTTTGCCCAGTTCTTGAGGTAAAATCGTCTGGTAACAGCTTGGACGAACTTCTTGGTGATAAAAGGATAGTGACAGACAGATGAAATATGTGGTGATTACAGGCGTTTCTACAGGCATTGGCTATGACGCGGCCCGGTATTTGACGGAGCGGGGTTGGCATGTGCTGGGCAGTGTGCGCCAGCAGGCGGATGCGGATCGGGTGCAGGCGGCGTTGGGGGATAAGTTTACCCCGCTATTGTTTGATGTGACGGATGGGGAAGCGGTGGATACGGCCGTCACCCAAACCCAGTCCATCATCGGCGACAACAACCTCACCGGCCTGATCAACAACGCCGGCATCGCTACGGCCGGCCCCCTCATGCACATGCCCCTGGATGACTTCCGCTGGCAGTTTGAAGTCAACCTGTTTGGTCTGCTGGACGTTACCCAGAAGTTTCTGCCTCTGCTGGGGGCGCGGGTGGATGCGCCACGGCCGGCAGGACGCCTGATCAACATCAGTTCCGTCAGCGGCAAAATCACCTACCCCTTCATGGGGCCATATTCTGCCAGCAAATATGCTCTGGAAGCCCTCTCCGATGGCCTGCGCCGCGAACTGGTCATTTACGACATTGAGGTTATTGTGATTGAGCCGGGGTCGGTGCAAACGCCCATTTGGGACAAGGCCGAGGAATTAGACGTAGAAATTTATGCGGACACTGATTACAAAGATGTGATGCGCCGGATGCAAAAGATGTTTGTGAAACAAGGGCAAACCGGCATCCCCGTCGAGCGTGTCAGCGAAACCATCTACAAGGCGCTGACCGCGTCCCATCCCAAAACCCGCTACCCCCTGGCCCGTAAATGGTTCACCGGCTGGTTCCTGCCCCGCCATCTACCCGACCGCTGGGTAGACAAAATGATCTGGAAAAAGTTGGGCCTGAAAAAGTAGGGGCTGGCCTTGTGCCTGCCCGGTTGGGTGACCACAAGGGTCACCCCTACTCCCCAATTACTATTTCCACAAAGGATGTGCGCCGTGGATACACCCATACGTTTTCTTTGTATTTCTCATTTCCCGCGTACACGATGACCTCGTAATACCCCGCTTCTATATCGTCCAGAGCAAAATTTTCCTGCCAGACGTCGTCGCTGTTGGTACTGTCACCGGCATAGGTGGTCGTGGCGGCGTAGCGGGAATCGGCGTCTACGCGCACAGCCCGCACCGGCGCTTCAGTCGCCAAGCTGCCATCCGGGAAGATCACGCGCCCCACAATCGTGCCCCGATCCGGGAAAGGCCACAGCCAGAGAAGCGGGTTGTAGGTGTTTTCGTAACTGTTTTCGTCCAGGCGCACTTCCAGATGGACGTGCGGCCCGTCCGCCACGCCGGAAGCGCCGGATAAGCCAATGATCTCCTGGGCTTCTACGCGCTGGCCGACGCCCACCAGCGGGGTATTCAAATGGCCGTAAAGCGTGTAGACCGGACGGCCCTTGTAGCGCGTATCATGCTCAATGACGACCAGGTTGCCGTAAAAGTTGGTGTGCGGCCCGTAAAGTTCCGCCTCATCCGTCCCGGCCACGACGACTGTGCCGCTGGCCGCGGCCAGAATCTCGGTGTCGTAGGGCACGTCAAATTCCACGCCGTGATGGGGGCGCAGTTCGCCGCCGCGCGTGCTACCGTAAGGATATTCCTTGTTTGTCCAGACGATGCCCCCTTCGGCCACCGGCCGTTTCAGCCAGTAATGGTCTTCGGCCGACGTTTGGGGCAGGGCGGGTGGCGTAAAGGTGGGCTGAGGCGTGTTGGTGGGTGTTTCCGTGGCGGGCACGGCCGTGTTCGTCGGCGTCAGCGGCACGGCCGTTTCTGTAGGCGCTATTTCAGACTCTTCCACCAGATTAAACGAAGGCATCAATTTCGGTTCCGTAGCTGTGGGCGGTGGGGTGGCTGTCGGTTGGATGGTTGGCGAGGGCACGGCCGTATCCGTTACCGGTACCGGGGAAGGTTGCACAGCCACCGCCCCGGCGCTGACTTCCTCTGTCGTCCCTCCCTGGCAGGCGGACAGTAAAAATAACCCCACAAGTAAAATGACGAGGGAGAAGGGACGCAACTTAGTAGCCTCCCCGTTCTGCGGCCGTGGCCAACGTTTGTTCCGTGATGATGGCCGTTTCCGCCTGAAGCGCTTCCACTTCCGAGCGCCATTGCGCCGCCAACTCCTGGTCATTCAGACCGACAGCGTTAACGCGCACATTGAGCGCAGCCGCCTGCACCGCCGCATTCGCCATGAGCGCCGCCACCGCCGCATCCGTGGCCGCGTTGACGTTGCCAATTCCGGCAATATCCTGGGCCAGTTGGGCCACGTCCCGGCTCAAACGGGCTACGCGCAGAGGCACATCACCCGCGCCAATGGTGGCTGCTTCAATGGCCGCAGCTTTCGCTTCTTTGTCCAGTTCCTTGTTCCGAAAAGCGGCCATGAGGGCTTCAAAAGCGGCCGCATCTTCCGTGATGGCCGCCATAAGCTGCCGGCGCAGTTCTTCCGCCTGTGTTTTGATGCCTTCAGCGGCCGTTTGCACATGAACATACTTTTTGCGTCCCAGGGTCAAGCCGGCCACCATTTGCGCCAGCGCTGCCCCCAATGAGCCAGCCAGCGCGGCTACCGAACCACCTCCCGGCGTTGGCGCATTATCGGCTACAGATGCCGCAAAATCCGCCAGACTGGGGCCTGACTCGGCCGCGCTGTCTGCCAGACGGTATTCCAGCACTTGCCCATCCCGCATTTCGTCCAGTTGCAGGTACCATTTGGCCGTGGCCAGCAATGCTTTTTGGGGGATGAGGCCCACCAGTTCCGCTTTGGTCACAGTCAGGCCGACCTGCGCCGCTTCCCGCTTGACCATTTCCTGCACGCGGTAGATGGGCGTTTTGTCAAAATTAGTCAGATTCATGCTCACTTGAGCCTGCCCTTCTCTCAAAAACCCTTTAGCCTGGACAAAACGCAGCCCGCCGCTGCTGAAGCGCACGGCCCGGGCAATCCGGTCAGCCACGGCTACGTCGTCGCTGTTCAGGTACAGGTTATAGGCAATGAGAAACGGCCGTACCCCAATCACCGTCGCCCCCCACGATTTGGCTTCCGCCGGGCCGTAATCCGGCTGCCGATCCGGGTTGGTCGCCACCTCTTCCTTCCACAATTCATACTGCCCCTTGCGGATGGCGGACAGCTTTTTGCGGTTGGGGCGGGTGGCGGCGTTGCCATACAGGTAGACGGCAATGCCCAGTTCTTCGCCTACGCGCTTCCCCAGCCGGTGCGCCATCTCCACACATTCCTGGCTGGTAATATTTTGGATGGGGATGAAGGGACAAACGTCGGTGGCCCCGATGCGGGGATGCTCCCCTTCATGTTCGTCCAGATTGATCTGTTGGGCCGCCAGGGCAATGGCCCGAAAGGCGGCTTCTTCTACGGTCGTAGGCGGCCCCACAAACGTAATAACCGTCCGGTTGTGGTCCGGGTCTGCGCTCACGTCTAACACATTCGCGCCAGGCACGGCGCGGATGGCGTCGGCGATGCCGTTGTACACTTCCGGGTTACGGCCGTCGCTGAAATTGGGTACACATTCAACAAGCTGCTGCATGATTTGTCATTCTCCTAAAAAAGTTCAG
>JAJRTP010000046.1 GCA_024278255.1 Chloroflexota bacterium
AAGCGGTCGCCCGCAATAGCCTGTGCCTGATCCGGCGGCGGCGTCAGGGCCAGAACCAGGCTGCCGTTGGAAAGCAAGGCACGCGGCCCGAAATCGGCCAAATGCTCAAAGCCCAGCAGGTCAATGTAAAACGACTGCGAACGGGCCACATCGCTGACGGTGAGGGCCATGTGATGGACAGCCCCGGTAGTAATGGTTGACATGATTATTTTCTCCTTAGACAGCTATTCTGCTCGCAACGCAAGTGCGGTCCAAATCGCTGCCAGCAAATCGACCACCCCAAACAGTAACAATATTGGTGGGGCCATGCCGAGGATAACAAAGGCAATAAAGAATAAAATAACTGAAGCGCGGGCATAAACAGAAAGCTTGAAGAACACTTTTTGCTCTACACGGGCTGATTGAATATCGTAATATGCCAAGAACAAGAGAAGCATCCCCACGATGTGAATCCACGGTTCAGTAGTTGGTGCAACACCTAATATGCCCAATATGGTATTGGGAATTAACAAGAATCCCAGTCCTACAAAAGTGAGATAGATGCCAAAGACAAAGAGACTGGTAGCAGCCTTACTCATATTTCTCCTCCTGATAATATCTTCGTTTCTTCCTGGGAAACGGCCGTATACTGGCAATCAAGTTTGAAAAATAGTTGCTGACGGTCGCAGTCCTGTGCCAACCCCCAGCAACCAACTTTACGCCTGCACGCTTACTTCATAATGGGCATTGGCCGGCGGGGCGGCAAAATGCGGGGCCAGTTTGGCTGTCTCTGCCTGGAGATAGCCGCTGGCTTCACCGGCCAACATGTCGGCTTCCGTTTCCCAAAATGTGATGGAAACGCCTACGTTTGTATCGGCATTCGCCATCAATTTCGCTCCCTTGAATCCCGGCTGTTTTTGCATAGCCGGCACAATAGAGTTTTCGTAGATTTGGGCTATTTCATCTAGTGTGCCCGGTTTCGATTGAGCGGTAATAACTCTTGCGTACATAATGAACCTCCTCTGGTTCAAAGATTCCCGGAAACGCCCCCTCACTGCTTTGACGTTTCCGGGAAAATAGGGTCAAACACATGGGGCAGCTAACCTGTGGGCGGCAACAATTGTTGCGCCCCGGTTACGGTTGAACGGCAACGGCCGTTTAAGCTGATGCTCTCATGTGCCAGACAAAATAAAAGAGAAAACGATAGCCACAGGGTACTAATCAAGCGTTAGGAAATCGTTAGGAAACGTGTTTTGCCTTAAATTCCCTTTATTTGGTACAATGAATCCCTCTATCCCGCAGTTTTAGACCCGGTTCTGGAAATCATGTCCGACACATTAACCCTATCCTTAATGGGATCGCCCCGGATTGCGCTGAACGGCCGTCCTTGTTCCTTCAGTTCCGCCAAAGCCATCGCCCTGTTGGCCTACCTGGCCGTCTCCGGAATGCGGCATGATCGGGCGGCATTGGCCGTGCTGTTGTGGCCGGAATCGGATAACAAACGGGCGCGGGGGGCGCTGCGTTACACCCTCTCCACCATTAAAAAGGAAATAGGCGCTGAGTTTCTCCTGGTTGATCGGCGGCATATTGGCCTGAGCGACAAGGCTGATTGGGGCGTAGACGTGCGGGATATGCGCCGTCTGCTGGCGCCGGCTTTGGGGCTGGAAAATGGGACCGGGTTAACGGCCGTACAAAGCCAAAGCGCCGCTGCCGGGGTAGCCTTGTGTCAGGGTGACTTTTTGCAAGGCTTCACCCTGCGCGACGCTGACCAGTTTAACGAATGGGCCGCCATTCAGGGGGACGCCCTGCGCCGCGATCTGACTGTCGGCCTGCGCCAGTTAGCCTTCTACCATCACGATCAGGCACAGTGGGATACGGCCGTTACCTACGGTCACCGCTGGCTGCAATGCGATCCCCTGCACGAACCAGCCCACTGCCAACTGATGCAAAGTTACGCCGCCGCCGCCCAATGGACGGCCGTTCACCACCAACACCAAGCCCTGGTAGATTTGCTCGACGAGGAATTGGGCGTCCCGCCGCAGCCGGAGACAGAGGCGCTTTACCAACAGTTATGCCAGCAGCGTGTCACGGCCGCTCCCGTCACCCCCATCACCCAGCAAACCCCGGCACAGCGCAGCCGCTTCGTCCTCATCCAGAAAATGGGCCGCTTTTGGGTGGAAGACCGCCTGGAACCGCTCCAGGCTGACGGCCGTTTCATCCACCTCAAACTGCAATTTACCAACGAAGCCATCAACCACCCCTGGGCCGACGTCCTGGACATCCACGACACGCCGGAGGCCGCCGATATGCGGGCTGCTTTTCGGGCCAGTGACCGCGCTTTGCTTATTTTGGGTGCGCCGGGCGCCGGTAAAACGATCGGTTTGATTGGGTTGGCCCGCGCTTTGCTGCAAACGGCCGTTCACGATGAAACCGCCCCCGTCCCCGTCATCCTCAATTTGAGCAGTTGGGCCGGGACGCAAGACAGCATTGCCCATTGGGCCGTCAAAGAATTGGTGGTGCAGTACCAGATTCCCCGGCGCACCGGGCGAACATGGCTGGCCCATGACCAGATTTTGCTCTTGCTGGATGGCCTGGATGAAATGCCGCTGGCAGATCAGATGGCTTGCATTCGGGCTATTAACACTTTTCGTCAGACGCGGGGATTGCCAGATGTGGCGGTTTGCTGCCGGCAGGAGGCGTATGAAACGGCCGTTGCTCTGGGTGGGGCGCAGTTGCAGTTGCATGGCGCGGTGCGGGTACGGCCGTTGACCACCGCCCAAATCCAGCAGCACGCGCCGCCAGCCCTCGTCGCCGCCATCTTCCAGGATGAAGCCCTGCTGGACATGACCCAATCCCCCCTGAACCTGGACATGATGCAGACGGCGCTGGACGGTGGCGCGGACCCATCCCCGGAAACCGCGCCCCTCACCCGCAGCCGCCTGTTTGACCAATACGTGCAGCGCATGTTCCGGCGGCAGGCGGCCAAGGGGAACGGCGCGTATGACCCGGCTGACCTGTCCGACCAGTTAAGCTGGCTGGCGCAGCAGATGGGGCGGCACAACCAGGCCATCTTTTTGCTGGAACAGTTGCAGCCCAGTTGGTTGGCTAACGGCCGTACCCGCTGGCTCTACCTTCTTCTGACCCGCACGGCCCTGTCCGTCTTGCTGGGAACGCTGGTCATCTGGAGTTTTGTGCAGCTTATCCGCATTAACCCGCCTTACATCGAGGTGAATTTTCTGGGGCAATTGGCCGCCCGTTTTGGCGTCACAGCCGCGCCCTGGGACACGCTCTTTGCCTTATTTTGCCTCAATTTGCTGGTTGGCCTGATTGCTGCGCTGCTGGATGGCCTCTTTTTTACCTGGCGGCAGCGGCGCGGCGTTGGGGCCAGACGGAACCGGCGGCTGGGCTGGCTGCATATGCTGGTGGTGGGCACGGCCGTTTGGGCCATCATCGCCATCCCCCTGGCCATGACTGATGCGCTGATGTTGGCTGTTTTTCTGGGCGGGCTGACGGCCGTGGGCTTTGTTTTGGCTTTCCGCTATGCGGGCGGGCGGCAAAGCTGGCGCACGGAAGTGCAGGTGCGCGGCTCGCTGCACTGGTCGTGGCGCAATGCGGCCATTTGGGGATTGGTAGGTGTGGCGCTGTCCCTGCTCTGGTCGGGCTTCATCTGGCTGCAAGACCCAACGGCCGTGGCCTGGCAGCTTAACGTGTTCACCAACGGCTTGATGCTCTTTTTATTTGGCGGGGTGACGGGTAAGCAAGCGGCCCGGCAAAACCGGCCCAATGAAGGGATGCGCATCGCCGCCAAAAATGGCTTGAAAGCGGCCGTTTTGGTGGCTGTACCGCTTGGTGTGATTACGGCCGTAGCTATCAGCATTCCCACCGGCCTGTACACTGGCTTGATGCTGGCCCTCTTTGCCGGATCGCTCTACGGCTTCAACGACGTGATCAAGCACCTGAGCGTCCGCCTGCTGCTGTGGCCCACCCGTCGTGCCCCACTCCATTACACCCGCCTCCTCAACTGCGCCGCCGACTGCGTGCTGCTGCAAAGAGTGGGCGGCGGCTACACCTTCCGCCATCGCCTGCTGCAAGATTATTTTGCAGAGTTGGGGTGAGGCGTATACTTGGGGCAGTAGATTTAATAATTCACCGCAGAGGACGCAGAGATCGCGGAGGCTTGTATCAGAGAAAAATCTCAGCGTCCTCCGCGCTCTCCGCGGTTTATTTTGATTGGAGAAAAAGATGCCCTCCCAACCCCGCCTGACCTGGCAAAAACTGACCTTACAACTGCAAAACCCGTTCCGCGTCTCCTACGGCGTCAGCGCCACGCGGCACGCTTTCTGGCTGCGGCTGGCGGATGACGCCGGTTGGGGCGAAGGCACGATTCCCCCCTATTATGGCATACCGGATGAAGCGATGACGGCCGTCTGGCAAACCGCCGCCCATCACCCCGATCCCTTCCCCGACGACCCCGCCCAAATCCCCGCCTGGATTAGCGACGACGGCCCCGCCCCGGCCCGCTGCGCCCTGGATTTGGCCTTGCATGACCGGATCGGCCGTTTGCACCAGCAGCCCCTCCACCAACTGCTCGGCCTGCCCCCACCCCAACCGCTGCCCACCTCCTTCACCATTGGCCTGGACACGCCGGAAGCGATGGCGGAAATGGCCCGGCAAATCCCCCACGCGCCCATCATCAAGGTCAAGCTGGGCAGCGATGACGACGTAGCCATCATTGCCGCCATCCGCGCCGCCCGCCCGGACGTGAAGCTGCGGGTGGACGCCAATGCGGCCTGGGACCCAGATACGGCCGTGCGTCGCATCACCGCCCTCCTTCCCTATGATCTGGAAATGGTGGAGCAGCCCACCCCCAAAGAGGACATTGCCGGCATGGGTTTTGTTCAGGCACGAGTGGATGTGCCTATTGTGGCGGATGAGTCGGTGCAATCGTTGGCGGATGTGGAGGCGTTAACGGCCGTAGGTGTGCAGGGGATCAATCTCAAGCTGATGAAAGTGGGCGGATTGGCGCCCGGTTTGCAAATCGCCCGGCGCGCCCGCGACCTGGGCCTGCGCCTCATGCTGGGCTGCATGGTGGAAACTTCCCTGGGCGTCACCGCCATGGCCCACCTCACCGGCCTGGCCGACTGGATTGACCTGGACGCCCCCCTGCTCATTGCCAATGATCCCTTTGCCGGGGTACAGTATGATGAATCGTACCGCCTGCATTTGCCGCAGCGGGCGGGGATTGGGGCGGTTCTCGAAGATTGGTTCAATCCTGGAGATTGAACCAATCTTCGAGAACCGCTAACGTATTAGCGTCAAGCAGCAACCGTTAGTTTGACGCCTAAGCTGTGCAGAACTTTTAGAACTGTATCATATCGTGGTTTTGCTCCGGGAGAAAACACCTTGTAAAGACTTTCCCGGCCAAGTCCGGTACGCTGAGCAATCTTACTCATGCCCCGCGCTCGGGCCACGTCGCCAATGGCTGTCAGGAAAACGTCAGGGTTCTCGTCTTCCAGAGCGGCCGTCAAGTATTCTGCAATCATTTCTTCACTATCTAAATAGTCAACTGCATCAAATTCAGAAAAGTTTTCCATAACACATTACCTCTTAAGCGTATCAGCCAATGCTATCGCTCTTTTTATGTCCCTTTTTTGGGAAGATTTATCTCCACCCACAAGAAGTAAAATCACCAGTTTATCTTTTCGGGTAAAATATACTCTGTAGCCAGGGCCATAATGAATCCGCATTTCGCTAACGCCTTTACCAATGGGTTTGACGTCACCCAGGTTACCCAATTCGGCTGACCGGATGCGGGCAATGATGCGGGCTTTACCTTTGGTGTCCCTCAGTTTGGTGAGCCATTTGTGGAATTCATCTGAGCGGAGAACCGTGTACATATTTTATATTGTATCCGATTGGATACAAATTGCAAATTAATGTGTACGGCCGTTTCTCAAACCAGGCTCATTTGGCACAAAGGGGGTTTCTACAAACCAGCCTCCTTTCTTATCGTCAACGATCCTTTTGTCGGGGTGCGGTATAATGAAGCGTACCGCCTGCATTTGCCGCAACGGGTGGGGATTGGAGACTGTCCTCGAAGATTGGTTCAATCTCCAAGATTGAACCAATCTGAAAACCGCAAACGTTTAATGTTGGAGTGATGGCACCGCTGGGGAAGCTGTTTGGATATATGGCTGGAAGCTGGGTAAAACAGTAACTTCAGCTTTGACTCACTCAATATATTTTATCGGTGCCATTGAATAACGCGATCTAAATTATCAACCATTCGAGATACCGCATTGACAACAGATACTGATTCATTCGTAAAAGAAGCAAGTTGCTTTTTGGCACACGCCAATAATTCATCCCAGGTAATCCAGCAAATTGTATCATCAATCAATTCCTGGATTTCCTTTACAGAAAAAGAAAAGTTTTCTGCTTCCTTTTCAACTGCCTCTTGAATATACACGCTTACTGCTTCTTCAATTGTCAGACGGCCCGCGCCTTTTACGGGGACAGGGGGCTTGTCGGGTAGTAAAAGTGCAAGTAATGGGTTTCGTTTCTCCGCCATCAAAATAGTAGCAACAAGTTCGCGTGCCAATTGTTTGGCTAAAAATGAACCGGGGCGAATCCGTTTTGCTTCAATGAAGCAAAATACTGAAGAAGATGTTATAAGACCATCGGGTTGAACCTCATATTTTTTCGCACTCGGCTGAAGATAAACCGCATCTGGCAACATGGTTATCTCAATTTCTTCGACTTGTGATACCAGAATTTCTCTTGTTGCTTCAGCGCCGTGCATACTACGAATAACAGAACCAAGAAAACGTTCTCTTGGAAGCCAATCGAGAATTTGTAACACTTCGGCCGTTAGTACATTTTCCCGGCCCTGACCGCCAGTTCGATAACCTTTTTTGGCGTTTCCTTCCCATGAAATTTCGTACAAGAGACGCCCCACAATAGTGGGTATTTGTGATTTAGGTGACTTTTTTTGATAGTCCATCTACCCCATCATCCCCGCATCCGTCGTATCAATATCCGTGTGAACTTTTTGCAAGCCGTTGCGCACGACGGAGAGGGAGCGCAGCAAATCTTCCTCCAGCTTCATCAACACTTCCACCACGTAGGCGTCCGCGTCATTGCGCAGGGCGTCCCCGTCGCGGCGGGCGCGTTCCAGAATGTTTTCCGCTCGCTGCTGCGCCGACTGGATGACGGAATCCCGGCTGACCAGTTCCTCCGCTTCCTGCCGGGCCAGTTCCCGAATGCGGTCGGCCTCCTCGTTGGCCTGGGCCAGGATGCGGTCTTTTTCTGCCTCAATGCGATTGGCCCGCTTGATCTCTTCCGGTACCGCCACCCGCATCTGGTCAACGATACTGAAAATCTGATCCTCATTCACCAGCAAATAGGCCGTCAGGGGCAGGCGGCGGCTGTCATTGAGTACTTGTTCCAATCGGTCAACCAGATGTTGTATGTCCATTGTTTTATCCCGGAGTGTATTGCGTATTGCGTATTGCGTAAATTAATTCAGTTACGCAATACGTAATACGTAACATGCCGATAAACTGTGATTATTATAAAGGAAATGTCCTCAATCCCGCAACGGCAACGGCCGTGTAAAATCCGTCTTGTCTTTACCATTAAATTTAGCGTAAAGCGCCTCGGCCACACAAGGCGGCACCATACTGCTTACGTCGCCGCCCAGAGAAGCAATTTCCCGCACCGTCGTGCCGCTGAGGAAAGTGTGTTCCTCACGGGTAATCAGACTAATCGTTTCAATGTCCGGGGCCAGCCGTTTATTGGCCAACGCCAAGCGGAACTCAAACTCAAAATCAGAAAACACGCGCAAGCCGCGCACAAAAACCTGGGCATTCACCTCGTGGGCAAAATCCACAGCCAGGCCGCCAAAGCTGGTGACGGTGATGTTATCCGGCTTGGCATTTTCCAGTGATTCCTCAATCATAGCCATGCGTTCCTCCACCGAGAAGAGGATAGATTTGGTGGGGATGCGGTGATCGTAAACAGCCACAATGATTTCATCAAACAAGGCGGCTGCCCGCACCATCAAATCCAGATGGCCGAAATGAATGGGGTCAAAGGTGCCGGTATACAGGGCGCGAATGGTGGTCACAGGATGGTCTCCTTTTGGTATCGGGTAATTGGGTAATTGAGTAATTGAGTAATTACCCAGTTACCCAATTACCCAATTACTAACTCACATCCGCCGCGTGTTCCCAGAATTGTTGGACACGCTCGCGGAGGCGTTGGTGTTCGGGTTGGGTCAGGTCAGGGTCGGTTTGGTAGAGGGCGCGGGCTTCTTTTTGGGCCAATTCCAGCAGTTCCATGT
>JAJRTP010000047.1 GCA_024278255.1 Chloroflexota bacterium
CAGAACGGCAGGCGAAACACCCCCTCGCCCAGGTTCGTTTCCTCATAATGCGCTCCCGTCAACCCGGCCAAAATGACCGGATTCCGGTGACGGAGGCCCTCATGCAGTCGGTCTACTTCCTCTGCCAGCAAATCCGGGGAATCAAAAGCCGCTTTCATGACGCTCATAATAACCTGCAAAAGTGCCAGGCACGGGGTAAAACGCTCTCATCAGAAAACACCTTGAACCCCGTGCCTGACACTGCTCACTCACTAGTACCAGTTTTCAGTAATCAGTATACAGTTTTCAGTACGGTCTACCTCTGGAAAGCGCCCACTGAAGACTGACGACTGACTTCTGGTTACTGGCACTAGGCCGGTACCGGCTGCGCCCGGCCGTTCTTTTCAGGCTCCGGTTCCGCTGCAAAATCAGGCGGCAGCAAGCCCGCTTCTTCCACAATCCGGGGCACAATGGATTCCCAACCCACCGCCATCAGGTGGATGCCGTTGACACCTTCCTTACCTTTGATCGCTTCGATCAACTCCAGGGCAATCTGCACCCCTTCTTCGGCCGCGCCATCTCCGGCATTTTCCATGCGCTGCATAATGCTGTCCGGGATGAAGACGCCGGGAACGTGTTGGTGCATGTATTGGGCAATTTTCAGACTTTTCAACGGCGTAATGCCGATGAGAATGTATACCTTGTCCAGAATGTTTCGTTTTGCCAGTTCATTCAGCCAGATTTCCATCCCGTCCGGGTCATACACCAGATTGGTCTGGAAGAACTGCGCCCCGGCATTGATTTTTTTGTGTTCGCGGATGGCCTGAAATTCCGGGCGGGAGGCAAACGGCGCGCCGGCCGCACCCAGGAAGTACTTGGGGCGGAATTTGATGTTACGGCCGTCCAGATACTTCCCCTCATCCCGCATCTTCCGCAAAATCCACAACATCTGGATCGAATCAATATCAATTACATCCATTCGGCTGGTCGGCGGCGGCCCCATTTTGGAACTATCTCCCGACAGGCAAAGGATATTGCGGATGCCCAACGCGCTGGCCCCAATCACTTCCGCCTGTAAACCGACGCGGGTACGGTCACGGGCAGCAATTTGCAGCACTGGTTCCGCCCCGTGCTGCAAGGCCATTTCCGAGCAGGCAATGCTGGACATACGCGGTGTGGCTGAAGGGCAGTCGGTGAAATTGACGGCGGCTACGTATGGCTGCACCATCTCTATATTGCGACACAACTTCCCCGTCGCCGTACTCAGCGGCGGGGCAACTTCGGCCGTCACCACAAACTCACCGGCCTGCAAGCGGCGCTCCAGTTCGGATACCGGTTCCTCATAAGCGGGTGGATGGTACTGCGAATCGCCGCCCCACCAATCCGGCTGGCGCACAGGTTGGAAGACCGAGTCCCAGGTGACGGTGCG
Organism: Chloroflexota bacterium; assembly: GCA_024278255.1. Taxonomy (GTDB): domain Bacteria; phylum Chloroflexota; class Anaerolineae; order Promineifilales; family Promineifilaceae; genus JAJRTP01. The sequence goes on from JAJRTP010000047.1 coordinate 1,409, forward strand.
CACGCCGGGGTCGCGGGACAGCATTCCGGAAAACACTTTTTTCGTGCCCACCTGGCGCACCTGACGCACGATGTCGCCCCAGGTTTCAGTGCCTACCTTGTCCCAATCCAGCGGCGGCATCACTTCCAGCAGCATTTCCTGCCGCCCCATTTTGAATGACCGCTCGTAGATTTTGTACCAGATACACGGCCGTGTCTCATCCACGTAGCAATTTTCTTCAGTCGAACCACCGCAAGGCCCGTTCCGCGCCCCTTTCGGGCATTCCATCGGGCAAATAAAAGCCGTCTCTTGCAGCAAACAATTGCCACACATACGGCAGCCAAACAGCGGCCCCTTCACCACCCGTTCCAGCCAGGCCAACGCCCGATTCCCCCGCGATTCCCGTTTGAACGGATAATAAGCCGGCTGCCATCGTTTTCCCGGCGTAAAAATTGGCATCATACTCTTCCTTTAGAGATTGGAGATTGGTTGATCGGCGAATCCCAACCTCCAATCTCTACCTCTACAACATCGGCAGCAAGTAATCATAGGCGCTAAGGCTGGCCTTCACGCCCTCACCAACAGCTACCAAAACTTGTTCCGCGTAGATGTTCGTTACGTCTCCGGCGGCGAAAATACCGGGCATACTGGTACGGTTATACGGGTCTACCTTGATGAAGCCCAACTTATCCCGCTCTACCAGATCAGCTACCATTTCCACATTGGGCGCCAATGCCATTTCCACAAACGTTCCATCTGCTTCCAGAGCCATCTCTTCCCCGTCCGGGTTTTGCACAATGACTTTGTTGCAGTAACCATTACCAGCCACGCGGGCTACACGGTAATCTTCCAGAACAGTCACATTTTCGGCTTGTATCAGCTTTTGTCCCAAAGGTGTTTCCCGCGCTTCGGGCGAAGTTCCCACCACATGCACGTGATGGGCCACTGTTGCCAGTTCTGCCGCCGAACGCAGGGCCAACTCGCCCTCACCGATCACCACCGTGTCCTTGTCAATGAACAGCGGCGCGTAGCTCAAGGCCGAGTAGCACAGCCCCTTCGAGAGATATTCCTGCTCGCCGGGTACGTTCAACAACTGCTGCCGCGCCCCAGTGGCAATGATCACTGCTTTGGCGGGCAGTTCGCCGCCCCCTTTGGTATGGACAATGAAACGGCCGTCGTCCTTTTCCACCTTTACTACTGGCTCCATGTGGCGGGCAAATTTCAGATATTCCAGCTCGCTTTTGAATTTGTTCACGACATCCACACCGGTAATTACCTGATAGCTCTCCTGATCCGGCAAATCCAGGTGGAAATTTGTCTTGCCGCCCAAATCCTTAGAAATCAGCAGCACATTCAACCGTTTACGAATGGCATAGACAGCGGCCGTTAACCCGGCCGGCCCTCCGCCAATTACAATTAAGTCGTACATGGTAGTCTCCTTTTTAGTGTTCAGTTTGCAGTTTTCAGTATTCAGTCACTAACTAAAAACTGATCACTGAACACTGTTCACTGAACACTGATCACTGAACACTGATCACTGAACACTGATCACTGAACACTGATCACTGAACACTGAACACTGATCACTGCTCCGGCGCTTCCGCAATAAACCCTTCATCCATCATCATCTCCGTCAGTTTCCGGGAACGGCCGATCATGTCCATGGCGTGTTGCAAAAGTTCATCGTAGCTCTTCTCCAGACGGGCGACGCCTTGTTCCTGGGCCATCATGCCTACGGCCGCTGCTTCCCGCGGGAAAACTTCCCACTCATCCATCGTGGGCAGGAGATGCTCGTCATCCAGCCGGTCGCCAATCTGGTTAGCTAACGCTTCGGCGGCGGCAAAGCACATCTCATCCGTGATGGTGCGCGCCCGCACATCCAACGCGCCGCGGAAGATGCCGGGGAAGCCCAGCGAATTGTTCACCTGATTGGGGAAATCTGACCGGCCGGTGGCTACAATTCTGGCCCCGGCGGCCAGTGCTTCCCAAGGCCATATTTCCGGCACCGGATTGGCGCAGGCAAAGACAATGGCATCTTCATTCATCCGTTCCACCCATTCCGGCTTAATCGTTCCCGGTCCTGGCCGAGAGAGCGCGATCACTACATCCGCACCCTCCAACGCCTCCGGAATACCCCCCTGGCGGAAATCTCCGTTTGTGGTCTGGCACAAGCGCCATTTGTCCACATATTCATGCCGCCGCATCTCTAAATCTTTACGGTGCGGCCCCAAAATACCCTTGCTGTCCACCATCATGCAGTGGGTTGGGTCCACGCCCCAACCAAATATCAGGCGGGAGCAGGCCACATTGGAAGCGCCGCTGCCCACAAAGGTGATGCGCACGTCTTCCTTCTTTTTGCCCACCAACTTGAGGGCGTTAATCAGACCGGCCAGCGTTACCGTGGCTGTGCCCTGCTGGTCGTCATGCCAGATGGGAATTTCCGCTTTTTCGCGCAGGGTGTCCAGAATGCGGAAACATTTAGGCTGTGACAAATCTTCCAGATTGACCCCGCCGAAGGACGGTTGCAGCATCAGAACGGTTTCGATGATTTTGTTCGGGTCTTTGGTGTCCAGCATAATGGGCACGGCATCCACGCCGCCCAGATATTTGTAGAGCAGCGCTTTGCCTTCCATCACCGGCAGCCCCGCTTTTGGCCCGATGTCGCCCAATCCCAGGACGCGCGTGCCATCGCTGACCACGGCTACGGTGTTCCATTTGTTGGTGTAGTCATAGACCAGTTCCGGGTTTTCCTCGATGGCCCGGCAAGGGGCGGCTACGCCCGGCGTGTACCAGATGGCGAAGTCGTTGAAGTCGCGCACGGTGCATTTGAGGGCAGTTTCTATTTTCCCCCGGTAAAAGGGATGCAGTATCATGGCGTCGGCGGATGGTTTTTGGGCCTTGGCCAATAGTTCGTCTATGTTGACTGGCTGTTTTTCTTTTAACATTTTAGCCTCCTGTTTGTAGGGCGATTTGCCAAATCGCCTTACATGATGGCTGATTAAGTAGGACGATTTTGCAAATCGTCCTGTTAAGTGGGGCGATTTTCAAAATCGCCCTACATGACGGCTTCTTGTTGCAGATAGGAATCTGCATAAATGACTTTATTCAGTAAAATTTGTACGGTTTTCCAGATGGCCACTTGCTCGGCGTCGGTCATGTCTACGTCTTCGATGCTGGGTTCTTCCATGTTGGCAATGCGGTCGTGAATGGCCAGGTAGAGTCGGTTTACGGCCGTACTCCCATCCCGCTCCTCAATCACCCGCACCACCTCCTTCAACTCTTCATCGAAGGGGTCGGCAATCATCATCTGCAAGCCAGCGCCCATCAACATGACGCAGTACACCCGGTTGATCAGCGGCCGGTTCCGGTGCGGTACCGCATTGGACACATTCGACAATCCCACCGAAATCGGCGGCGGCGGGTCCCAGGCAAATTGCAAAGTGCGTACCGCTTCAATCAGTTCCGGGCAAAATTCCTGGCAGCCGGAAACCGTCAGCACCAGCGGGTCAATGATCAGGTCGCTGATGGGGAAATCAATTTCCAGGGCGCGCGGAATCAGTTTCTCCAGAGCAATGTTGACCCGCTCATCGGCTCCGATGGGAATACCGCTTTTGCCCATTGTCAGAGCAATCAGGCGGGCATTGTACTGCTTGGCTACCAACGGCACCTTCTCCAGCCGTTCCGCCTCGGCCGAGGTGGAGTTGATGATGGGCTGCGCCTTCGTGATTTTCTTCAACCCGGCTTCAATGCCCAGCAGGTTGGTGCTGTCCAGGCTGAGCGGCACGTCTACTACCGCCTCCACCGTTTCCACCATCCAGGGGAATACCTCTTCCCAGTCCTTTTTGCGCGGCCCCAGGTTCAAATCCAGCGCCTGTGCCCCGGCTTCTACCTGGCGCACAGCCAAATCCTGGAAGAACCGGGCGTCGCGCTCACGCAGGGCATCTTTTACTTTTTGCGAAATAATGTGGATATTTTCACCAATTATGTACATAGGGTTCTCCTTTTTGGGAAACGTGATGTGATGTCCGCATGAGGCGGATACCTTATCAGTTTGCCGGTACGCCATACATTTGATCTGGCGCTAATACGGTTGGAAATTCGTCGCGTAATGCCTGGCGGGCGGTGTAGCAGAGATGGCAGGCATCTACGTAATCAGCTTCGTGGGACAGGTTATATTGCCGGACAAGTTGGGCGGGGCCGCCGTCCAATAATGGGCCGATGATAGGGTGCTTCTGGCTGTCGTAGGTCTGGAGGATGTGGGCTAACGGCCGTTCCCACACATTCCCCATCACCAATCCCTGGCACAAATGCAAATTGCCAAACGGGTCTACATGCACCCGGCCGGGATCGGCC
>JAJRTP010000600.1 GCA_024278255.1 Chloroflexota bacterium
GGAAGTAATACGGATGCGTCGTTCTGTCTGTGACATGGCTACAGAAAACAACCTGGCCATCGCCGCCGCCTCCACCCATCCCTTTGCCCGCTGGGAGGAGCAAAACATCACGGAAGGAGTGCGCTACAAGGAGTTGATGGATGATATGCAGGGCATCGCCCGCCGCCTGCTGATTTTTGGTATGCACGTACACGTCGGGTTTGGCGATGACCCGGAAGCACGGGATTTAATGATTGAGATTATGAATCAGTCACGCTACTTTATTCCTCATTTGTTGGCGCTGTCAGCCAGTTCGCCGTTTTGGCACGGCCGTAACACCGGCCTCCAATCCTACCGCAGCGTCATCTTTGAATCCCTGCCCCGCACCGGCATCCCCCACAGCTTCAACTCCTGGAATGAGTACAAAAGCTACGAAAAGACGCTGGAAATGGTGGGCGCCTTCGGCAAGCAGGACAAGCGGGCCAAAATCTGGTGGGATATACGGCCGCATCCCGTCTACGACACCCTGGAATTCCGCATTACCGATATTTGCACCCGCGTCGAAGAAGCCGTCTGCATCGCCGCCCTGTTCCAGGCCATCGTGGCCAAACTCATCAAACTGCGGCGGCAAAACATGTCCTGGCGGCAGTACCGGCACATGCACATCACCGAAAACAAATGGCGCGCCGTCCGCTACGGCATCCACGGCGAGATGATAGATTTCGGCATCCAGCAGTCCGTCCCTTTCCATTTTCTCATGGAAGAGCTGCTGGAACTGCTGGACGACGTGGTAGACGATCTGGGCAGCCGCCAGGAAGTGGAATACGTGCGTACCATCCTCAAAAACGGCACCAGCGCCGACCGCCAACTGCGCGTCTACCACCAACACGGCGGCGACGAAAACCGGGATGAAGCGCTAAAAGCTGTGGTGGATAATCTGATTGAGGAAACGAAAGAAGGCATCTGACAAAAGCCTGGGGTTGCAAACCCCAAACTGTCACAGAAAGTACGCTGAAGCGCACTCAGGTGTTGGCTGGAAACAACTTTAACGCACTTTAGCGCGTTTTCTGTCTCAGACGCCAGATTGCATCTGGCGGACAGGCATGAATCCAACACAACCACTTCCACCAAAAGCGAAAGATCAGACAAACGGCCGTAAAACCACCAAGTCTAATCGCCAATTACAACAAAGCAGCTTCGGCATGTGGCGTAACCGTCAGGATATTGATGAAGAGTGGTTGGCAGACGGCCGTGCCCGATGGCAAAGCGACCGAGATTGGTTCAATCTTGAAGATTGAACCAATCTGCCCCGCTCACTCGTATCGCAGCGCCTTCACCGGGTCCAGTTTAGCAGCGCGGGCCGCAGGATAAATTCCGGCCAGAATACCGATGAGGATGGCAAAAAGTATTGCTCCCACAGCCAGCCACCAGGGGATGACTGAAAGCGGGCCAATGCCGGTAATGCCTTCATTAATCAAGTAACGGTGCGCCACCCAATCCACAAACCGCCCCAGCAAAAAGCCAAAAAAGAGGCCAAACACCCCGCCCAGCAAACCCAGCATAGCTGATTCTACGGTAAACATACTGCGGATTTCGCCGCGCGACGCCCCCAACGCTTTGAGAATGCCAATCTCGCGGGTGCGTTCGTAAATCGCCATCATCATCGTGTTGGCCACCCCCAGGGCAGCCACTAACAAGGCCAGCGCCCCCACAGACCCCAACAACGCTTGCAGCAAGGCCAACACCTGGTTGGCTACGTCCAAAATCGCTTCCAGAGATTGGGTGCGCAGGTCCATCTCTTCGATGGCTTCGATCACGGCCGTAACCGCCCCCAACTCCACCGCCCGCACCATCAGCATATCATACCCCTCCGTCTGCAAAATATCCGGCTGGCCGAACCACCACGCCTTAATCGCCTCCCGCTCCGTCAGCCCCAGGTCAATCGTGCGGCTGCCAAAACTGTCCCGCACGCCCACAATCGTCGTGGGGAAATCGGCCGTCTCCCCGCGTGGTAAACGAGCGGTCAGCGTGACGGACTGACCAACAAGATCATCATACGTCTCTCCCCCCGCCAGAAATTTCTCTGCCAATCCGGCCACCAACACAATCCCTGCTGACTGCCCATCTGCCAGACGGGAACCGGCCAGCGTTTCGTGCGTGTCGCCAAAACTAAAACGGCTCTCACCCCCCTCGGAGACGCGAATGGGCTGGGCTTCATCGTTGAGGGTTAAGGTGAGATCGATACCCTGGGGTAAGATGAGACTGGGCGTTACGGCCGTTACCTCCGGAATCGCCTCAATCTGGGCCACAACAGCCGGGGTAATCGGCTGCTCCGCTTGCGGCGGGGCAAACGGGTCAAACTCATCCCCTTCGGCAAACTGCGGGCTGACAAACACATTTTCCAGCCCCACCGTCTCAAAATTGCGCTGCACCTCAATCTGCACCCCCACGCCAAAAGAGACCATCGCCACCAGCGTCACAATGCCGATGAGAACGCCGCCGGCCGTAAGGATGTTCCGCACCGGACGGCGGCGCAAATTCAGCAGCGCCCCCCGCACAATGTCCCCAAACGACAGGTGTCCCTTCCCTTGTGGCTGGCTTGAGGGTGATGAGATTTGGCTGGACGACGGCCGTTCCTGTTCCACAATCTCCACAATCTGCCCATCCCGCAGCTTCACAATCCGGTTGGCAAAACGGGCCACCTCCTCATCATGCGTCACCAGAATCAGGGTGATGCCTTCCTCCTGATTCAACTGCTTGAGCAAAGACATGATGGAATCGCCGGTCACTGAATCCAGGTTGCCAGTCGGTTCGTCTGCCAGGATGATGGCCGGATTGTGGATGAGGGCGCGAGCCACGGCCGTGCGCTGCTGCTCCCCGCCCGACATTTCCGAAGGGTAATGATCCAGCCGGTGGCCCAGGCCCACCCGTTCCAGCATCGCCTGAGCGCGGGCGTCCCGTTCTGCCCTACTCACCCCCGCCAGCATCAGGGGGATGGCAACATTTTCCAGCGCCGTCAAGCGGGGCAGCAAATTAAAACTCTGGAAGATAAAACCAACGTGGTAGCGGCGATGGGCCGTGCGGGCTTTCTCATCCGCCTCTTGCAGCGGCACGCCATCCACCCAAATCTCACCGCTCGATGGCCGATCCAGCCCGCCCAGCAAATTGAGCAGCGTAGACTTGCCAGAGCCAGACGGCCCCACCAGCGCCACAAATTCGCCCTGTGCTACCGTCAAATCTATGCCGCGCAAAGCCAATACGTCAATATCGCCGTGCTTAAAACGGCGCTGCAAATCAGTTAATTCGATTATGTCAGTCATGGGGAAGGTGTGATGCGTGACCCGTGATGCGTAAGAAGCCGTCACGTATCACGCATCACGAATCACTCTAACGATTCCGCAATTGCCAGCGCTTCTTCCGGCGTCAGATCGCCGCCAATCCAGAATTGGGTCTCCCCTTCCGTCCA
>JAJRTP010000601.1 GCA_024278255.1 Chloroflexota bacterium
GGTTTACATCGGCTAACGGCGCGTACAGGTTAGCGGTAAACGTCTCGTCTGTGACGCACCCGAACTATCGTCACAACTCTTTGCACCTCATCCACCTGATACACAACCCGATAATCACCCACACGAATGCGCCAACCCACCAAATTGCCGGTGAGCTTTCGCGTACCATAAGGATATGGCTCTTCGCGTAGGCCCAATATTTTCGGATTGATTCGCCGAAAGACAGATGCGGGTAAGCGGCGCAAATCACGTTCTGCCTGCCGCTTGATTCGCAAAGCGTACACTTACCCCTCCAATTCGGCTAAAAATTCTTCGTAGGGGCGGGATGGTTCATCAACCGCTTCCTCCAAACTGGCTAAATCGGCCAAATCTTCCAGTTCAGCCAACAGCGCTTCGTATTGATCATAGTCGAGAAGGACGGCCGTAGGACGGCCGTGTTGCGTAATATAAACAACGTCACTTCCCTCACGCAGCGTTTTCATTACATCACTTGTTTTGCGGCGCAAGTCACTCACCGGGATAATTGTAGTCATATTTGTCACCTTATTGATCGCTATATTTAACACAATCTCTCAAAACAGTATACGCAGAGAACCTCCGCCAGTCAAATAAATTTAAGTTGCCATCCTGCAAAAAAACGTTATTGTTAGTCAATCAAGCTTCGTAGGACGATTTTGCAAATCGTCCATTCCGCGATTTACAAAATCGCGCTACAAGAAACTTATGTTTGAACTCATCTTTCTAGGCACATCCGCCTCCGCCCCCTCTGTCCATCGCGGCCTTTCGGCGCATATGATTTTGCACCGGGAGTACCGCTTCTTGCTGGACTGTGGCGAGGGTACGCAGCGGCAGATTTTACGCAGCGGGCTGGGCTTCAAACGACTAAACAAAATTTTGCTCACCCACAGTCACCTGGATCACATCCTGGGGCTGGGCGGCTTTATCTCCACCATCAGCCGCTGGGAAAATCTGGATCAGGTGGATATTTACGGCGGCCGTTCCACTCTGCGCCGCGTGTCTGACCTTTTGTTCAAGGTAGTTTTCCCCCACGGCCGTACCCCCCTGGACATCAATCTCATTGAAGTAGAACCGGGCGTCATTCTGGAAGACGATAAATTTTCGGTGACGGCCGTGCCCGTCTCCCATCGCGGCCCCGGCTGTTTTGGCTACGTCTTTGCCGAAAAAACGCGCCGCCCCTTTTTGAACGACAAAGCAGAGGAGCTAGGCATCCCCTTTGGCCCGGAGCGTTCCCGGCTGGTGCGCGGGGAAGAAGTGGTGTTGGCTGACGGCCGTACCATCACCCCCGATGACGTGCTGGGCGACCCCGTTCCCGGCGTTAAATACGTCCACATCGGCGACGTGGGACGCGCGGACAATCTGCTGGAAGTATGCCAAAATGCAGACACACTGGTTATCGAAGCCACCTACTTGCAAGAAGACGCGGAAATGGCCGCCAAATTTGGGCACATGACGGCCGTCCAATCAGCCCAACTGGCGCAAGAAGCCAACGTCAAAACCTTGATTCTGACCCATCTTTCCCGTCGCTACCACACCCGCGACGTGCGCCGCGAAGCCCAGGCCATCTTCCCCCACACCTATGTGGCCCACGACTTTGACCATTTCCAGATTACGCGGGCGGGAGCGGCAAAAGTAGAAAATACTTAGCCGCGGATTACGCGGATTTTTCAGGATTAAATCCGGGTAAATCCGCGCAATCCGCGGCCAATTCTCGAGGATATCTATGACTGAAACGGCCGAAGTTGTCATTTGCGGCGCGGGGATTGCCGGAATTTCCGCCGCCTATTACCTCACTGTCAAACACGGCATGAAAAACGTCGTCCTGGTAGACGAGCGGGAACCCCTCACCTTCACCAGCGACAAATCTACCGAAGCGTACCGTAACTGGTGGCCCGGCCCTGGCGACGAGATGGTGCGTTACATGAATCGCAGCATAGATTTGCTGGAGGAACTGGCAGACGAAAGCGGTAATTTTTTCGGCCTGAACCGGCGCGGCTACGTTTTCCTTACGGCCGATCCCCAACAAGCCAAAGCGATGCGCACCTTTGCCGAAGAAGCGTCCGCCCTGGGCGCGGGCGAACTGCGCATCCATACCGGGCGCCCGGACGACCCGCCTTACCAACGCTGGACGGCCGAGGGGTACAAAAACCAGCCGGAAGGAGCCGATCTCATCCTTGATCCGGCGATGATCCGCGAATTATTCCCGTTTATCAACCCGGACGTGAGGGCCATGCTGCACCCGCGCCGCTGTGGTTGGTTGAGCGCACAGCAGTTGGGCATGTATTTGCTGGATCAGGCCAGAGCGCATGGAGCCAAGCTGGTGCGGGGACGGGTGACGGGAGTTGCTGTTGAGGGGGGAGGGGTAACGGCCGTCACCATCCACCCCACCAACAACAGCCCATTCCGCATCTATACCCCCCGCTTCCTCAACGCCGCCGGGCCGCTCATCGGCAAAGTGGGGCAAATGCTGGGGCTGGAACTGCCCGTCTTTAACGAACTGCACGCCAAACTGTCCATCCGGGATGAGGCCGGTATTATCCCCCGCGACGTGCCTATGCTTATCTGGCAAGACCCCGTGCCGCTCTACTGGTCGGAGGAGGAGCGGGCAGAACTGGCCCAGGATGAGGAACTGCACTTTCTGCTGGACACCTTTCCCGCCGGAATTCACTTCCGGCCGGAAGGATTGGGCGACAGCCCCATTGTGCTGATCTTATGGACGTATGAATTGGAGGAGCGGGAGGTAGTTTGGCCGCCCCAATTTGACCCGGATTACCCGGAAATTGTGCTGCGCGTATTGGCCCACATGGTTCCCGGCTTTCAACCTTTGCTGGATCGGCTGGGACGGCCGTATGTAGACGGCGGCTACTATTGCAAAACGCGGGAAAACCGGCCCCTCATCGGCCCCCTGCCCGTAGAAGGCGCGTACATTTTCGGCGCGCTGTCCGGCTTCGGCATTATGGCCTCCCAGGCCGGCGGTGAACTCATTGCCGCCCACATCACCGGCAGTGACCTGCCCGCCTACGCCCCCGTCTTCCAACTTAGCCGCTACGACGATCCGGTTTACCAAAAACTTCTGCAAAACTGGGACGCCACGTCCGGCCAATTGTAACGTGAGGCGTGAGATGTGAAGGCGTTTTAGACGCGGCGTTAAAGAAATGGATTTCTGACCTGAACAGAGCCGTAAAACTGCCCGTCATTCATATCTTCCGACCATACAACGGCACAGTTTAACTGTCTGGCGCTATGAATGATCAGCGCATCCCAAAATGAAAGCTGATACCGCTTCTGAACCTGGATAGCATTCACAACATCTTCAGCCGTGGGGGAATACACTTGCCATTGTCCCAAGCGAGAAATAACAAATGCAGCTTCATCCACAGATAAAGGAGTCGCTGTCTTGCGCGTAACAGTTACGAAAAATTCCTGGAGAACCTGAACGCTGATACAACCGTTGCGGGATTGCCACATTGTGCGCACCAGCCGCTTGGCAATTTCGTGCTTCTCTCCCGCTGAATTGTCGTGAGCGTACACCAGAATGTTTGTATCGAGAAATTGCCGGGCCGCTTTACCGTTCGTGGAGTTCATCTCTGGTCCAGGTTATTGTTCCTTTTGTGCCTAAATCTGCGCCGCGTTCCAACCAATCCAGATGTTCTTCCTGCGCCATTTCATACTCATCGGCACGGGCGACAATAGATTCGACGGTTTGAGTAAGCAGAGCGGAGAGGGACATATTACGTTTTATCGCCAATACTTTGGCTTTGCGCAATGTTTCTTTAGGTAAAGAGAGCGTTACATTTTGTTTTTCCATAGTAAAACCTCCACGTAAAACAGTGTAGCACGTATTTACGTGAACACCAAGGGTTGAAACGATTTAGCGCAAGATGAGGTCGGGATAGGCGGCAATGAGGGCAACCCAGAGGCTGGTGCGGGTGGGAAAAGGGGTTAACTGGGTACCGGCTAAGGGGCCGTCTGTGGCCTGACCGGCCATATTCCATTCGCTGCCGGTTTGCTCGTCCCGGATACGGCCGTCTGCCAACAAAAACGTCAAAATGTCACCCTCAACGACAGGGGAATACGCTGCACCGGACGGTCCATCGCTACGGCTGAAAACAACCACGGCCGTCCCCCCCATCACGTCATTCACCACACCATCCCCAATTTGAGCCAGCGGATAAACAGCCGTATCCTCCCCAATCTCTACCCCCCAACACCACGTCACCCGGAGCCAGACGGGGATCATTGACCGCATCAGAAACAGGAAAAGCAAAGCGGCTGGTTTGATTAAGCTGCTCAGCGTAACCGGCAAAGGGATTACGGCCGTAATCACGCTGGTAGCCGGTATTGCGGGACAATACCAGCGTGTCAGGATGCAAATCCTGCCAGTCTGCCCAGGTTGCCATTTGCGCCGGTAACGGCGTCAGCCGCGTTCCCGTCATCGGGCCAACCATCGCCTCCCCGCTGACCTGCACCCAGTACGAGCCAGTCTGATGATCCAACATCACCATGTCTGATTCATGCAAGGCGCTGGTGTTGCCAAAAAGCAGCATCTCCCCCTTGACCCGGCGGTCGTAAACAACGCCGCTGTAACACAGAGGGCAGTAGGTAGCGATAATGGGACGGCCGTTCACCTCATGGCTGACAATCTCGTGAAAATTGAGAATGCGCACCGGGTAAGCATACGCTTCCTCCCCGTCGGCATAACCCAAAACGATGTCAGCCGCTTCCAGCCAGCCATCCGCCTCGGCGGCGCTTTCAAAGACCGGCGCATACAAAGGCGGAATCGCATCACGCAAAGAGCGGATCAGGTCAGGATCAGCTTTGCTGAGGGGAACGGCGCGGTTGGTGGGGCGGAAGGTGTCGAAGTAAATTTCTTCCAGAGGAACGCTGTGCTGCGTGGTGTCTACTGGGGGGATAGCATCTAAATCAATCACATTTTGTCCGTTGGCCGGGAGAACGGCCGTTGTCGTGGGCGCGCTGCCAATCACAGACGGGCCGCAAGCTGAAAGGCCAATTATTACCAAAGCAAACCAGATAAATGGACGCATAACTTCAGTATAATCAAGCCTGTCGTCTGGTGTTGGAAGGGGGATTACATGGTAAAATAACTCTTTCCACATCGGATAGATTTAGACATAGGGAGGAAACTCATGAATTACCCCAATATCAATGAAACCCATCGGATTGAGACCGGCCAACTGGACATGCCCCCGCGTCTGCTGCTTGGCCCCGGCCCCTCCAACACCCACCCCCGCGTGCAGCAAGCCATCGCCACCCACGAAGTCGGCCATCTTGACCCGGCCTTCATCGGCGTGATGAATGATATTCAGGAAATGCTGCGCTACGCCTGGCAGACCGATAACTCCTTCACCCTGCCGGTCAGCGGCACGGGTAGCGCGGCCATGGAAGCGACGCTGGCCAACCTGGTGGAACCGGGCGACGTGGTTCTGGTGGGGGTGATGGGTTACTTTGGCGAGCGGCTGGTGGATATGGCCGGCCGTTACGGCGCCGACGTACAAACGCTGGAAAAACCCTGGGGGGACGTCTTCACCCTGGCAGAAATTCGGGCCGGGCTGGAGCGGCACAAACCGGCTATCCTGGCCCTGGTTCACGCGGAAACGTCCACCGGTGCGTTGCAGCCTATGGAGGGCATTGGCGAACTGTGCCGCGAACACAACTGCCTGCTCCTACTGGATACGGTAACCAGTCTGGGCACGACGCCTGTTTTTCTGGACGGATGGGGCGTGGATGTGGCTTATTCCTGCTCGCAAAAAGGGTTAAGCTGCCCGCCCGGCGCATCTCCCTTTACTCTCAGTGAACGGGCGTTGGATAAGCTGCACGGCCGTAAAACCAAAGTCGCCAACTGGTACCTGGACATGAGCCTCCTCAGCAAATACTGGGACGGGCAGACGCGCAGCTACCACCACACCGCCCCCATCAACATGATGTACGCCCTGCGCGAAGGGCTGCGCGTCGTCGTCGAGGAAGGGCTGGATGCTCGTTGGTCACGCCATCAGGCTAATGCCCAATTATTCTGGAACGGTCTGGCGGAAATGGGGCTGTCCTGCCACGTCACGGAACCATCCCTGCGCATCCCCGCCCTGACCACTGTGCGCGTCCCGGACGGCGTAGACGCCAAAATCGTCGCCGGCCGTCTCCTGAATGAGTACAACATCGAAATTGCCGGCGGGTTCGGTCAACTGGCGGGGCAGGTCTGGCGCGTCGGTCTGATGCGCTTTAACAGCCGCCCGGAGAATGTAACGCTGCTGCTGGCGGCTTTGGCGGAGGTGCTGGGATGAAGAAGGTCAGGGTATCAGGCTATTCGGATATTACGTTATGCCGTTTTCTGAATTGGGCGTCAACGTCAACCGGCTGCAAAAATTCCAGATAATCTGTTGTATCATGTGTATCCCAGAAATCGGCCGCTTCTTCATAACTGGCAAATTCTTCGGGGATAGGATCAACCGCTTTATTTTTGTCGTTCATAATATCGCTTCTCAGATTGAGTCATGTCTCGCGCAGAAAGGAGAATAATACCTGCTCAACTTCTTCCATCAAAACAGCATGTTTTTCTTCAAGTTTTTGGACATAGCGTTCTTTCCAAATCACATCGTAAAGCTGCATGATTCTCTTATTATAACATAAGCCCATGACAAATATATTCGATTTCCTCAATGAATTGAACAAACAAACACGGGGCGACTTGCGGGTGGATGAGTACAGCCGCATTTTGTACAGCACGGACGCCAGCATCTACCAGGTCAAGCCGCACGGCGTCCTCATCCCGCAAACGATGGATGACGTGCAGGCGGCGGTGGAACTGGGGGCCAAACATCAGGTGGCTTTGCTGCCCCGCGCGGCCGGCAGCAGCCTGGCCGGGCAGGCCGTGAATGAGGCGTTGGTGATGGATTTTACCCGTCACCTGAACGCCGTTCTGGAACTGAACCAGGAGGAGAAATGGGTGCGGGTGCAGCCGGGGATTGTCCTGGA
>JAJRTP010000602.1 GCA_024278255.1 Chloroflexota bacterium
AAAGAACTGCCCTCCCTCTGGCCAGCAAGTGACGATGAGTGAACTTTGCATCTGCACCTTGTCATCTTCCCCGCCAGGCCAACAGCGCCAACCCGGCAAAGATTAACCCCATCCCCGCCAAGACAGAAAGCGTAGCCGGTTCCCGCAACAAGACCAGGCCCAGAATAGTGGCGGTTAGCGGTTCAGCCAGAGTCAGAGTGGCGGCCATGTCGGCCGATATGCGCACCAAACCTCGCGTAAAGAGCAAATAAGCGGCCGCCAGCGTTACTAATCCCAGGTAGAGTGCTACGGCCGTACCCTGCGGCTGCGCCAGCCAGCTAAAATCCAGCACAAAAAAGAGCGGTAAAATTAAAACCAGGCCCACGGCCGAAATCATCGCCATGATGGCCGTCGGTGAATGCGTTTTGACCAGTTCCTTACTGCTCATCACGTAAAGGGCATAACTCGTTCCGGCGGCAATGGCCAGCCCCAGCCCCAGCAAATCCAGCGTGATTTCTTGCCCGGCCAAGGCCAGCAGCCCCATGCCAATAACCGCCAATGTGGTAGAGATGAGCCAGACGAAGGACGGCCGTATCCCATACACCAGCCAGGTCAACAAACCCACCGTCACCGGCACGCTGCCAATTGCCGTCACCGTGCCCACCGCCACCCCCGCGCGAGCCACCGCCGCAAAAAAGAACAACTGGTATCCGGCCAGCCCCGCCGCCGCCAGCAGCACCTTCCCCCACGGCCAGTCCCGCCCCTGCCATTTTCCCCGCGACCGGGCCAGCATAAACAAGGCAATACCCCCCACCAGCAGCCGCATGGCCCCCACGCTTAGAGGATGCGCTCCCACCGGAGCAAACGCCTGCGCCGTTCCCGTTGTCCCCCACAATACGGCCGCCGCCAGCACAAACCATTGCCCGGAAAGCAACGCCACCTGCGGCCACGTCCGATTCATTCGCGGGTGGCTCCTGTTAGATATGTCGTTTTGTTAGATTGTGTGGGGAGGAGCGTATTGCGTATTACGTATTGCGTAAAAGTCTGGTAGCCTGGCAGCGTAGCTGGGTGCAAAGCGTTCATGCCCCCATGATAGCATGGAGGGATTCTTGACACAACTTGACACAGTATCTAATTGTGGCTACCATGTAGACACAAAATGTTCAATGCTTGCTTTGCGCAAGTTATTCGAGGTAAAAACTTATGTCTCAGGAAATTGGTATACGGGAACTGAAAAATCAAACGTCCAGCATTGTGCGCCGGGTGCGGGAAGAGGCGGCCGAATACGTGATTACCCATCATGGGCAGCCGGTGGCTGTTTTACGGCCGATTCAGGCAGAGGATAAAGAGGCTTTACAAAAACAAAAAGCACGTGAAGCCTGGCACAATTTACTGGAGATAGGGAAAGCGCTAGCTGAAAGTAATCCATCGGCGCCTTCTCTTGTTGCTACTTTGGAAGAAATGCGGGAGGAAGAAAACCAATGGCCGTTGTAGATGCCAGCGTTCTTCTTTCTTTTTTGCGCCCCGAAGAACCACATCACGAGGCCAGTAAAGCTTGGTTGGATGCGTTGATCGATGCAGGCGGTCATTTTTCTGCCCCGGCGCTCCTTTTGGGCGAGGTTGCCGCGCCTCTCAGCCGGGCATATGGTCAGCCGGGACTGGCAAAAGACATGGTTCTGGAATTAAAAACCGCACCGTTTGTAAAATTAATGCCCCTGACGATTCCTCTGGCCAGCCGGGCGGCCGTTATCGCCGCAGATTACCGCATCCGCGGGTGCGACGCCGTTTACGTTGCCCTGGCTGAAGCGTTGGGGGAGGAATTGATCACGTTAGACCGGCAGCAGCGGGAACGCGCCCTGGATATTATTTCTGCCCGGCAGCCCTGATAGCAGCCGCGGCATCCTTGCCGCGTTTACTGCGCAAGCGCATCCTGCAAAACTTCCGCCGGATGAAGGGCGATACGGCCGCTGCCGTCCTGAATTTGGTGGCGGCAGCTTGTGCCGGGGGCGACAACGATAGTGTCCTCGTCCGCGGCGCGCACGGCCGGGAGCAGCCGCCGCTCCGCCATTTTCATAGAGATGTCGTAATGCTCCGCTTCGTAGCCAAAGGAGCCGGCCATACCGCAGCAGCTTGTATCCACCTCCGTTACCGTATAGTTGGGCGGCAGGGAGAGGGCGCGCCGCACTGGGCCTGTGCCGATGAGTGCCTTTTGGTGGCAATGGCCGTGCAGCAAAATCCGGCGCGGTTCGTCGGTAAAGGTCAGATTCAGTTCCCCCGCGTCGGCCAGTTGGGCGATGTACTGTTCCAGGCTGAGGCTGCGCGCCGCCAGCAGGGGAACGCGCTCATCCTGGGACAGGAGGGAGGCGTAATCGTCCAGGACGGCCGATAAATCGCTCGGTTCCAGGAAGATAATCGGGATGCCTTTCTGCGCGTAAGGGGACAGCCTGTCCAGCACTTTGCGGGCAGACTGTCGCGCCTTGTCCACTAAGCCTTTGGAGAGGTACGGCCGTCCACAATCCGTCACTCCCGACAACACAATCTCACAGCCGGCCGCTTCCAGAAGCTCTACGGCCGCCACGCCGATACGCGGGTGGTTGTAGGTGGTGTAGGTGTCGGTGAAGAGAACGATTTTACGTGATGCGTGATGCGTGTTGCGTGAGCGGTTTTGGAACCATTTGGTGAAGGGAGCGGCGGCAAAGGCAGGCAGGGAGCGTTTAGCCGAAATGCCCAGGGCGCGTTCCATCCCTTTGCGGATGAGGCCGTTTTGCAGGCTCCAGTTGGCCAGGGGGGCCAGCGGGCCGCTGCTCAGACGGCTCAAGCGGGTGATTTCCGTAAACAGCCGGTCGCGCAAAGGGACGCCGTGAACGGCGTGGTACTGCGCCAGAAATTCCGTCTTGATTTTCGCCATATCCACCGAGGAGGGGCATTCCGCCTGGCACGCCTTGCAGCTAACGCACAGTTCCATCACCCGGTACATCCGCTCACTGGTAAACTCCGTGGGGGGCAGATGGCCGGAGAGGGCGGCGCGCAGGGCGTTGGCCCGGCCCCGCGTGGCGTGTTCCTCCTCCCGCGTGGCCATGAAGCTGGGGCACATCACGTCAGTGGTGCGTTTGCGGCAAATCCCGGCCCCGTTGCACATCTCAATTGCCCGGTCAAACCCCTGATCGCTGCTGAAATCGAGGTGGGTCTGGATGGGAATGACGCGGTAATCCGGGCCAAAGCGCAGGTTTTCCGTCATGGGAGCGGCGTCTACGATGTTGTTCGGGTTGAAAATGTGATCTGGGTCGAAAATTTGTTTGACCTGGCGGAACAGATTGTACAAATCGGGGCCGAAGAATTTTTTGTTGAGCCAGCTTCGGGCACGGCCGTCACCATGTTCACTGGAAAAAGCACCGCCATACCCCCGCAGTAAATCTACAGAAAAGCTGGTAATCTGGGGCAGTTTGGCTACTTCTTTCGCCTTTTTGGTGTTGATGAGGGGGCGGATGTGCAGGCAGCCGGCGCTGGCGTGAGCGTAGTAGGCCACGTCTGTGCCGATGTCGTGGCAGAACTGTTCCACTTTGGTCACGTATTCCGCCAGATGTTCCACCGGCACGGCCGCGTCCTCAATAAAGGGTATCGGTTTGTAATCGCCCTTAATGCTCATCAGCAGCCCCAGCCCCACCTTGCGCACTTTCCATACGTCCGCTTGCAGTTGGGGATCAAAGGCAGGAACAACGGCCGTCACCGGAACCATCTGCCCCTTGAGATGCGTTTTCAGCCGCTCCACCTTGCTTTGCAGCTCCGCCTCGCTCTTGCCGTAAAATTCGGTGATCAGGACGCAGTTGGGGTCGCCCTCGATGAAGCCGTCCAGCAAGCGGGCGTATTCCGGCACTTCACGGCACAGCGTCAGGCCGTAATGATCCAGCACTTCTACGGCCGTCGGCCCCGTTTCCAAGATGATGGGTACGGCCGTAAGTGCTTCCGGCAGACTCTCAAAATGGACAATTGCCAGGGCGGACATTTTGGGCAGGGGAACCAAATTCAGCTTGATTTCCGTGATGACGGCCAGCGTTCCTTCCGCGACGCAGACCAGTTTGGCCAGGTTAAAGCGCGGGTCATACGGCCACTGAAAGGTCACGCCGTCCGGCACGAAGCGGTCCAGATTATAGCCGCCGCAGCGCCGCCAATGGTGCGGCGTCCGTTCCTGGATGATGGTTTGGTGGGCCGGGTCTTGGGTTAATTGGTGGATGGCGCGGGTGATTTGGGCGTCACGGCCGTTGCCCCTCGTCTTTGCCGCCAGTTCCGCCTCCATCAGAGGGCCAAACTGTGCTGTCGAACCATCGTTCAAAATAACGCTCATCTCCAGGACGTGATCGGCCGTCATGCCGTACAAAATCGAATGCGCCCCGGTAGAGTTGTTGGAAACGATACCTCCCATAGCCGCCCGGCTGCTGGAAGCGGGGTCGGGGCCGTATTTCAAGCC
>JAJRTP010000603.1 GCA_024278255.1 Chloroflexota bacterium
ACCACCGAAGTATGCGGTATCTAATGTGGTGGGATTTTTGAAAGGAAAGATCGCCATCAAAGTTTTCAATCGGTTTCCACATGTAGGGCGCAAGTATTGGGGGCGACATTTTTGGTCGCGGGGATACTGCGGCGGCACAGTGGGACTTGATGAAGAACGCATTCGCCAGTATGTAGAGTGGCAAGAGAAGCAGGATAAGCAACTCGAAGCCATCCAAGGTAAGTTGTTCGATTAGTAGTGGTGAGGTCGCACCTTCTAGGTGCAACGCTACAAGCCACCACCTTTGGTGGTGGTAATTGACTGTTGGCCGCTTACTTAGTTGCTGAAAGTTGTGCCCAACAAGGTATTGTTCCTGACCAACTGATGCTGCATGCTGACCGGGGCAGTGCCATGATCAGGAAAACGCTGGCTCTGTGCGATGAAATATCGTCCTGATTATCCTGACTGCTACCTCCGTCGGCCTGTCAAGCACACCCTCCCGCTGCAGTTCGGTAGCCTGCAAAAGGCAAGGGCGGCCGTCCGCTGGTGGAAGTATGGGCACAGGACCCCTGTCATCCGGTTTGTAAGAGTTTTGTGATGTTTGTCAATATGATATGATATTCCCGTAAATATTTCGGTTTGCTTCATTGTTTCTTTGCTGCAATAGGCCAATTTATGGATGATTTTGGTGTTTCGGAAAGTATGTCTCAGTTTGAAAAGAAAGCCCATTCTTTTGTGGTTCGTATTTGGCAGGAAAACCGGGATGAACCGGCTAAAACGGCCGTATGGCGCGGCTGGATTAGGCACGTGCAAGCGGAACAACAGGTTTACTTTCAAAACACTTCAGAAATCGGGCAAATTGTAGACCGCTATTTGCAATACGATGCGCTGGCAGACGTCGTTTTTGATTCCATCCAGGAGGATGAATCATTGTGAATAGTGCCGTTAGAGAAAACTCCGCTATCCCTTTTGCCGATAACATGTCTCATTTGCGGGCTGCTTTGGCGGTTGTAGATGTGCGCGTTCGTTGGGCTGTAGTGCGGGCGCGGGCCAATGGGTTGAACCCGCAAGATGAATTTCGGGGGTTGTATATTGCGGATGAACACGTAGATAAATTACTTGATTACGAAATCGGGCAGCACGTTTGGCTGGCGCATAACGGAAACGGCCACCAGGCATATTGGCCAGAGATGATAGCGCAAGCCCGACAGCAGTGGCAGGCGCAGATGCAGGCCAGTCGGTCAGCCGGTATTCCCTTGCGTCTGGCGCAATTGTGCCGTTCTTTTGACCTGACAGACACGGAGACCGAGGCGCTGCTTCTGGTGTTGGCCGCGGAGATTGATCCCCGGTATGCTCAGATTTACGTTTATTTGCAGGATGATGTGACGCGCAAACGGCCGTCTATAGACCTGATCCTCAATCTGCTTACCGACAGCTTCAGAGAAAAGTTGCAACTGCGCCGTTTGTTTGGGAGCAACGGCCGTTTACAGCATCATCGTTTGTTGCAGGTAGACCGCCTGAATGAAAGCCAGGTGTGGGGCCAGCAAAATGTGCGATTGTACCCGCATATTATCGCCTACCTGCTGGAAGATGATCAGTTGGGTGAGCAATTGCATGAGTTTAGCCAACTCCATCCGGCAGCACAGCCGCCTCCACCTCGACGTTTGGCTCCCCAATTTCTGAAACAATTACAGCGGCAGGAAGATAAAGTGCACTTCTTGCCACCCGTTTTTGCCTTTCTGGGTGGTTATGGTTTGGGCAAACTGGAAGCGGCCCAGCAATTGGCCCATTGGCATGACCAACCTTTGCTGGAAGTGGATATGGCTGTTTTGAGCCAGCAGGAAAACTATCTGGAAGATGTAATGCAGCGAGTGTGGCGCGACGGGCGTCTGCACCAGGCGGCATTATATTTAACCCATTGGGATGCTGTTTTGGTGGACGGCCGTCCGCCGCGCCGTTTGTTTTCCGAACTGCTGGCTTACCCCCATACAGTCATTATTGCCGGGCAAAGTCAATGGCAGCCAACCAATCATTTACAGCGGCGGCCTATTTTTAATATCCAGTTTAACGCCCCGGATTTTGCTGAACGTTATCGAATCTGGCGCGCCCATTTGGGCGAGGAAACAGGGCTGGATTTGACGGCCGTTGCCAATCAGTTTCGCTTTACGCCCGGACAAATTGAAGACACGATTGCCACAGCACGCGATCTGGCGCAGTGGCACGGCCGTTCTCTCAACAACGCCGATCTTCTGGCAGCCAGCCGGGCTCATTCCAACCAGAATCTGGCAACGCTGGCAACCAAAATCCAGCCCCGCTACACCTGGGATGACATTGTGCTGCCCCAGGATACGATGAACCAGTTATATGAAATGGTGAATATGGTGCGTCACCGGCCTACAGTTTACGGCCGTTGGGGATTCGACCGCAAACTGGCTTTGGGCAAAGGGTTGAGTGCCCTGTTTGCCGGGGATTCCGGCACGGGCAAGACAATGGCCGCAGACATTATGGCCGGCGCGCTGGGCCTGGATTTGTACAAAGTGGATTTGTCCACCCTGGTCAGTAAATATATCGGCGAAACGGAAAAGAACCTGGACCGCATTTTCACCGAAGCGGCCACCAGCAACGCCATCCTCTTTTTTGACGAGGCCGATGCCATTTTTGGTAAGCGGTCGGAAGTCAAAGACAGCCATGACCGGTACGCTAATATCGAAATCAGCTACCTGTTGCAGCGTATGGAAGCGTATGACGGCGTCGTTATTCTGGCCACCAATCTACGGGCTAATCTGGATGAGGCGTTTACCCGCCGCCTGCACTTTGCTATCGAGTTTCCTTTCCCTGAAGCGGCAGATCGGGAACGCATCTGGCAAGTTAACCTCCCGGTGGAAACGCCTGTTGCAGACGATGTGGATTTTCAATCGCTGGCAGAAAGATACCCGCTGGCCGGCGGCAACATTCGTAACATCATTCTGGCGGCTGCGTTCCTGGCGGCAGAAGCAGAGGATGTGGTGCGGATGGCTTATTTGCTGCACGCTGCCCGGCGTGAATACCAAAAGATAGGCCGTTTGATTGACGAAAAGTTATTCAGGGAACCTGATCCGGTGTGAATGGAGGAAACTGATGTCATCTGAACACATTTTTGATGAAAAGGGAAAGGTTAAACCCAAACCGGCGGCGGATACGGCCGTGCCCCGCAAAGAGAATCATCCGGTAGCGACAGATCGCGTCCGGCCATCGCTGGATTCGGCCACCATACAACAAATGCAACAGACGGTGGGAAATACGGCCGTGCAGCGTTTTCTGGCGCAGCGGGAAGGCGGCGGCCCGGCCGAAATAGATGATGAAACGGCAGGCGCCATCAACCAGGCGCGGGGCAGTGGGCAAACCCTTGATGAAGGCATGGCCCACAAAGCAGGACAAACCCTGGGGCAGGATTTCCACGACGTCAAAATACATACCGACAGCGATGCCGATCAACTGTCCCGGCAGCTTGGCGCCAAAGCCTTTACCACCGGCAGCGACATTTTTTTCCGGGAAGGGGCGTATAACCCGGCCAGTAACGACGGGCAGCAGCTTATTGCTCACGAATTAACCCACGTGGTGCAGCAAGGCGCTTCAACCCCCGCCATACAGAGCAAAATGAGCGTCAACGATCCCAACGACCAATATGAAGCAGAAGCAGATAAGGTCGCCGACACCGTTATGTCTCAACCGGAATCATTACAGCGCGAAGATGTCGCGGAGGAAGAAGAGGCTGTGCAGATGCAAGAAGAAGAAGTGCAGATGCAGGAGGAGGAGGAAGAAGTCCAGATGCAAGAGGAAGAGGAAGAGGTGCAAATGCAAGAGGAGGAAGAAGAGGTGTTGGCAGCCTAGCAAGGTGATTCATGATCAGTGACCTGGATAAAACCATCAAAAAATTATTGGTAGCCGAAATCCCCATTGAGAACGGTGAGGTGGATGTCAAGTTCGATCAACCCAGCCGGGAATGGAGCGCGCGTCTGGCTAAACCAACCATCAATCTATTCTTGTTTGATGTGCGGGAAAATGTGGTGCTGCGCCAGCATCAATGGCAGCAAAGCAATGGTCATAGCCAGGCCGGTATAGCCCACATGAAATGCACACCTTACCGTGTAGATTGTCATTACATGATCACCACCTGGGCGGCCGAGCCAGATGATGAACACAGATTGCTTTCCCGCTGTTTACGGGCGCTTTTTCGTAACCCGATTCTTCCGGAATCTGCTTTGCAGGGCGAAATGCAGCACCAGCCATTTGAGGTACAGGCACGCCTGGCCAGTAACGACAAGTTAACCAATCCGGCCGAGGTGTGGAGCGCGCTGGATAATGAGCTGCGCCCCAGCCTGTCTTATCTGGTCACTATTGCTATAGATCCCTGGACTGAGGTTACGGGGCCGGCCGTGCGCACCTTTACGCTGCGTACCGGGCAGTCCCATGAGCCACCGCGGGAACAATTTGTTCCGGATACGGCCGTAACAGAGAAAGCCACTATTGGCGGACAGGTGATGGCTAAAGGGGACCCTCAGGCAAACGTTGAAGTAGCCATTAAAGGTACCGGCTATTTTGACACGACTGACAGAGACGGCCGTTTCCGGCTAGGCAGCATTCCCTATGGCAATTACACCCTGGTTGCCTGGGCAGCCCACGGCAAACCCAAAGAAATAAAAGTCACCGTTCCCTCTGACGAGTACGACATTGATATTTAGCAGACCAGACAGGTTTTCAGAAACCTGTTGGGTCTCAAAAGGACATCAAAATGAAAAAGAACCACGCAGTAAAGAATCGAGCACCGCCAAACCTGGCTTGAACAAACATTTACGAGAGAACGGTATTTATATTGAAGAAGGTGTGGTTTTATCCCCCTTCTCTACTTAACAAGGAGAGTGAAATATGGCTGTTACTTACGCAACTCCCGGCGTTTACGTCGAAGAAGTTGATAAAGGGACGAAACCAATTGAAATAGCAGGCACCTCTACAGCTGCCTTCATTGGTATTACGGCCGAAGCCAGTATCAAATCTTATGATGAAAATGATAAGGAACATCGCACCAGTGTCCTGAACCAGGCGATGCTGGTGACGAACTGGACCCAGTTTACCCATATCTTTGGCGGCTTTATTGACGGCGCTTATTTGCCTGATGCTGTATATGGCTACTTTTCCAACGGCGGCGGGGCGTGTTACGTTACCAGCTTGCGCGCCCTGAAGGAGATGCCCAAGAAAGTACCCAAACGTTCCTCACGAGCCAAAAAGAGTGAAGAGGAAGCAGAAGCA